>JANODX010000001.1:0-24324 GCA_031412915.1 Vicinamibacteria bacterium
ACTGGTGTTCAGTCGTGTGCTATTCCGTTCTCTTCGACCGGCTCAGCCACCGATGCCTCCTCGTGCCCCTGAGCTTGCCCGCACTGAGCTCGTCGAAGTGTCGAAGGGTGATCCCTGAGCTTGTCGAAGGGTGATCCCTGAGCTTGTCGAAGGGTGGTGAAGCCACGGCCGAGGGGCGCGCCTGCCGCTTAGCCCAGCCGTTTCTCGAGGCCGTCCAGTTCCGAGACGAGGGCCTGCGGGATCTTTCCGTCGAACTTGCCGAAGAAGTCCCGGATGCCCGGGATTTCGGCTTTCCAGTCGGCCTTGTCCACCGACAACACCGCGTCGAGATCGGCGGCGGGCAGGTCGAGGCCGTCGAGATTCATCGCGTCCTTCGCAGGCACCGCGCCAATCGCCGTCTCCACCGCCTTACCCTTGCCGGCGACCCGGTCCAGCATCCACAGCAGCGGCCGGAGGTTTTCACCGAAGCCCGGCCAGATGAACTTGCCCGCGTCGTCTTGACGGAACCAGTTCACGTGGAAGATCTTCGGCGGGTTCTTCAGAAGCGTTTCCATCTTCAGCCAGTGGCCGAAATAGTCCGCCATGTTGTAACCGCAGAAGGGCAGCATGGCCATGGGGTCGCGGCGCACCACGCCGACCGCACCCGTCGCCGCCGCCGTGGTCTCTGAACCCATGGTCGCGGCGGCAAAGACGCCGTGCGCCCAGTCGCGGGTTTCGAAGACCAGCGGCGCGAGGCGCGCGCGACGACCGCCGAAGATGACCGCGGAGATGGGCACGCCCATCGGGTCTTCCATCTTCGGAGAGATGCTCGGACACTGCGCGGCGGAGACGGTGAAGCGCGAGTTCGGATGCGCCGCCTTCCCCGTCTTGTCCCACGGCTTCCCCATCCAGTCGATCATGCCCGCGGGCGGGTTCTTGTCCTTGCCCTCCCACCAGGGCACCCCGTTTCCATCCACCGCCACGTTGGTGAAGATGGTGTCGTGGGTGATGGTGTCCATGGCGTTCGGGTTGGTGTCGTAGCTCGTGCCCGGGACCACCCCGAAGAAACCGGCTTCGGGATTGACCGCCCACAGACGACCGTCCGGACCGGGACGCAGCCACGCGATGTCGTCGCCGACGGTGCGCACCTTGTAGCCCTGCTTCTCGAGGGGCGAGACGACCATGGCCAGATTGGTCTTCCCGCAGGCCGAGGGGAACGCGGCCGCGATGTAGTGGACTTCGCCCGAGGGGAGAGCCAACTCGAGGATGAGCATGTGCTCGGCCATCCAGCCCTGATCGCGGGCCATGGTGGAGGCGATGCGGAGGGCGAAGCACTTCTTTCCGAGCAGCGCGTTGCCGCCGTAGCCAGAACCCACCGACCAGATGGTCCTGGTCTCGGGGAAATGCATGATGGCGCGGCGATCCGGCGACAGGTCGCCGGTGGAGTGCACGCCGGGCACGAAGTCGGCCGAGTTTCCAAGCTGATCGAGCGCCTTGCGGCCCATGCGGGTCATGATGCGCATGTTGGCGACCACGTAGGCGGAGTCGGTGACCTCGATCCCCACTTTGCTGAAGGGCGAGCCAAGCGGGCCCATCACATAGGGGACCACATACATCGTGCGGCCCTTCATGGCCCCGCGGAAGAGCGGATCGGCCTTCTCCTTCGCCTCCTTGGGCGAGAGCCAGTTGTTGGTGGGACCCGCGTCTTCCTTCTTCTCCGAGCAGATGTAGGTCAGATGCTCGGTGCGGGCGACGTCCGAGGGGTGGGACCGATGGAGATACGAGTTCGGGACCACCTTCTCGTTGAGTTTGATGAGCGTGCCGTCGCCCAGCATCTGGGCCTTGAGACGGGCATCCTCCTCCTCCGACCCGTCACACCAGTGAATCCGATCCGGGGTGAGCCACTTGGCCGTCTCGTCGACAAAACGTTCAGCTTCGTTCATGGGTCTCTTGAGATCCTCGATGGGTTGGACGGGCCTGACCTCGGAAAAAGGCACGGAGGCCATTCGACGAACGGCTTAGGAACGCGGATTCTACGAAAGCCGGGCCGCTAAGTGTTCGATCCGGGGTCGAGCGGGGCTCCCGGCTGGAACTTGCTCCCCGTGGAATACAATTTCCGGACTACCCAAATGGCGTTTCTGAAATACGTGCCTCCCATGGGGATCTATGAAACGCTCTACGCGTTTCTCGCCGCCTTTGGCCGCCCCATGGGCGACCCGGGAACCCACCCCTGGAGCCAGGGCTTCCCCCGCACCGATCAGTTGCCGGGTGGCCCGCCCATGCCGTCCGCGGTGACCGTCGACCCCGACCATCTCAAGTACCCCAAGGCGTGGGGACTGCCGGCGCTTCGAGAGGCGGTCGCCTCCTACTACCGCGCGCATTACGGTGCTTCAATCACCGCGGACAACGTGATGATCTTCGCCGGGGGCCGGCCCGCGCTCGTTGCCGTGTTGTCCTTCCTCGAACGAGAGATCTCCGTGCGGGTCGCCTCCACCGAATACACGCCCTACTACGATCTGCTCGAGCGTCTGGGCCGGTCCTGGTCGATGGCGTCGAGCCACGAGGGGAACCGGTTCACTCCCGCGGTTGCGGATTACCTCGACCGGGAGGAGGGAACGCGCTCTCTCATCCTCGTGAGCAATCCCTGCAATCCGACCGGGGTGACCCGACAGGGCGCAGATCTGAAGCAGTTGGTGGAGGCCGCGTCTTCCGAGGGCGCTGGGCTCCTCATCGACGAAGCGTACGAGCTGTTTCACGACCATCCCGAGAGCGCCCTTCGTTACGCGGGAGATATCGACGACTCGAACCTGTTCGTGGTGGGTGCTGCGACCAAGGGACTGCAGGCCCCGGGCATCCGGATCGGCTGGGTAGTGGCGGCGAAGAAACACATCGAGATCCTGGGGAACTTCTCTTCGTTCGGCATGGGGGGGGTTTCCCATCCTTCGCAAAGTTATGCGCTGGCGCTTCTGGCCGAGGATCGCGTCGCCCTGGCCCGCAAAGCCGTACCCGCGTTCTACCGCGAACAGCGCGCCCGCTACGGCGAGGCCTTCACGAAACTCGGCCTCGAACTCTTCACCGGAGAAGGCGGCTTCTACCACTGGTGTCGGCTGCCTGCGGGCCTGACCGCGGAGGCGTTGAATCAACGTCTCTTCAAACAGGGCGCCGCCATCCTCAAAGGGACGGACTGCGACATGGCCCGGCGCGGGCCCGAGTCTCCCCTCCGCGATTTCTTCCGATTCTCCTTCGGTCCGCTTAAACCGGAGTCGTTCGATGCGGATATCGCCATTCTGAAGGACGCGCTGAGCGGCTGAGGCCGTACTGAGGGGAGCAGGGTCGTTTGGGCCCGCGGGTTCCGGACCACCGGGCGCGGAACCGGCCTGGCGGTCGGGGCGGCCCGCGCAATGGGAGTATCTTCCTAAGCATTGCTGGGGCGGAAGACCCCCGCATCTCGAAGGGGGTACTCAATGTCCGCAATGATGCTGACAACGCTTCTCGTCGTGGCGGCTCAGGCGGGCGCGACGCAGACCGAGTCCCGCCCGCAAACGCCCGAAATCCTCACGTTCCCGAGCGACGTGCGGATGATCCGCCTGGATGTGTCGGTGGTGGATCATTCCGGCCGGCCGGTGCGCGGGCTTCTTCCCCAGGGCTTCTCCATTCTCGAGGACGGAAAGCCGGTCGAACTCTCGGTCTTCGAGGCGGTGGAGGATGGGTCGGCGGCCACTAGTGTCGTCTCCGAGGAGGGACCGCGCCTGAGTCTGGCCGTGCGCGCGGAAACCCCGCCCGGGAGAGACCTGCGTCAGCGGATCGTCCTCGTGGTCGATCCCTCGTGGCTCTCCCCGACCCAGCTCGCGCGCGTTCGCGTGGCCATCTCCGACTTCATCCTGCATTCGACGAGGGACCAGGACATCGTCCGGCTAGTCAACCTCGCCACCCGCGAAGTCTGGGAGGGCTCGATTCCCGTCGATCGGGTACGCCTCGCCTCCCTTGGCCGGAAGACCTCCCGGCACAAAAACCCACTCTTCAAACCGGGAGGCGACGGCGATTCGATCGCCGAGCAGATCGACCTCGGCATGGAGCAAGACATCGGCGAAGGGTTCTCTCAGTCGACCCGCAGCGAGAGATTCCTCACTCAGTTCGCGCGAACCGGGGAGCTTCTCGGCCTGTTCGACGAAATCCTCATGCAGTTGGCCGCGGTGCCGGGCCGGAAGTCGCTGATCTTCATCTCCGCGGGCTTTCCCGAGGTCCGGTCGCTCGACGAACGACTCGAGCGCACGGCTCATCTGGCCCGCGAGGCGCAGGCCGCCATTCACTTCGTCGATGCCTGGGGGCTCGACGACCTCCTGCCCGAGGGGTCGGGTCAAAAGATGACGCCCATCTTCGAGATGGCCTGGGAACGGTCGGGGGGATCGCAGGACCTGGCCGAGGCGACCGGCGGATTCGTGTCGCGCTTCGCCAATGTGCTCACGGGCGCGGTCATTCGAGCGGCGGAAGAGGCGCGGTCGTACTACATCGTGGGCTATGTGCCGAAGCGCAGGGACGACGGCCGGTTTCGCAATGTCAAGGTGAGAGTCGACCGCCACGACGTGACGGTGCGGACCAAGAAGGGGTACATTGCCGGCGGAATCGACAGCGGGCTTATGAGTCGAAAGTTCCGCTAGATTTCGAGTTGACTTTCCAGAGGGAGAACGACATGAATAGGGCATTGCCCGTGAGCCTGGCGCTCGCGGTGTTCGGGATGGGAATGATGCAGGGGCCGGCGCCCGATGCGCCACCGCGGATGAACGCGGTGGCGGCCACGAGCCGGACCGCCGTCAGCGAGTGGGACCAGAGAATCGCCGCCCTCTCGACGCGGGGCGACCTGAGAGTTCTGAGCACGCGCGAAGACACCATGCTCGCGGGCCGGATCCACACCCGCTACGCGCAGGTCTACAAGGGCGTCCCGGTCTGGGGCGGCGAACTGGTGAGGCAGGAGGACACGGCGGGAACGCTCACCGTGTTCGGCAACCTGTACGAAGGCATCGACATCGAACCGCGGCCGACTCTCTCTGAAGCGGCTGCGCGGCGGACCCTGGAGGCGGTTCATCAAGGGGGCCGGCTGTTCCCCGCGGAGGTGGATCTCGTCGTCCTTCCCCTCAGCGCCGAGGCGGAGGCCATGACCTTCGTTCTCGCCTGGCGCGGTCAGATTCTCACCGGGACGGATGCGCGAGTGATATTCGTGGACGCCCACTCGGGCGCGGTTCGGCTGGACTACACCGACCGGGACACCCAGACCGCGGTGGGAAAGGGCACGGGAGTCCTCGGGGACCCCAAGAAGATGAGTGTCACCGGGGTGGGCGCGACGTTCCAGGCCCAGGATGCCCTGCGCCCGCCCACCCTTCAAACCCTGGACATGAAGGGCGACCCCCTGAGGATCGAGAGCATCCTCATCCCCGCCTTTCCCAACACCATTCGCCCGACCGACTACGCGGCCGACGCTGACAATGACTGGACGGACGGAGGTGTGGTCGATGCTCACGTGTACACGGGCTACACGTACGACTACTACTTCAAACGCTTCGGCCGGCGCGGCCTCAACGACGCCAACACCCCGGTGCGCAGCTTCGTCAATCTCGTGAAACGCGAGGATCTGGCCCGCAACCTGGCTCTGTACGGTGACGACATCCTCGACTACTACGTGAACGCGTTCTACCTTCACCCCGGCGTGATGGTGTACGGGGTGGGGCTGCCGCCCCCCTTCACGTTGGGAGGACAGCGGTGGAACAACTTCGCGGGCGCGCTCGACGTGGTGGGGCACGAACTGACCCACGGGGTCACGCGTTTCACCTCGAACCTCATCTACCAGAACGAGCCGGGCGCTCTGAACGAAGCGTTCTCCGACATCATGGGGACCTCGATCGAGTTCTACTTCCAGCCAGCCGGAAGCGGATCGATGCAGGCCGACTACCTGGCCGGCGAGGACATCGCCACCGCAGCCTCGTTCCCCTTGAACGGCATCCGCTCCATGCAGAACCCCACCGCCTACGGAGACCCGGATCACTACAGCGTGCGCTACACCGGGACCCAGGATGGCGGAGGAGTTCACATCAACTCCGGCATCGTCAATCACGCCTTCTACCTCGCCATCGAAGGCGGGATCCACCGCCTGGGCGCGCGGGTAACGGGAGTCGGTGCTGCCAATCGCGAGCAGATCGAGAAGGCCTTCTATCGAGCCTTCACCGCGTTTCTGGTTCCTTCGAGCAACTTCGCCGCGGCCCGGGCCGCCACCATAAGGGCTGCCACCGAGCTGTATCCGAGCAACCCGGCGGTCGCCGCCGCGATCACCCAGGCCTGGGCCGCGGTGGGGGTGAACTGATGAAGAACCCTGGAACCGGAATGCCGATCGCCCTCGGCCTCTTCCTGATCTTCGCAAGCCCGTCGCTCGCCCAGGACCGACAACCCGTTTCGAGCAGCACCGGGCAGGCGCCCCGCGGGAAGAGCCGGATCGAGGTGGGGCTGGCCTTCGCACAGACCATCGGCACGTCCACCTTCAGCTCATCCCAAACCATTCGTGAGTATGCGGAGGACGGCACGCTCAACGGTTCGTACGAAGTCGGAGGCGCTCCCGGAGGAGCGTTCGACCTCCAGTACAACCTGAGCGAGAAGTTCGGGGTGAGGGTCGGGGCAGAGGTGTTCTCCCGAAAATCGACGGGAACCTTCGATGCCAAGGTGCCCCACCCATTCTTCTTTTCCCGGCCGCGAAGCATCAGTGGAACGCAAGCAGACCTCGACTTCCAGGAGGCCGCCTTCTCCCTGACCGGCGTCCTGCGCGGCCGCTCGGGGAAGTGGAATCTGAATCTGGAGGGCGGGCCCGCCTACTTCTCCGTCGAAGCCACGGTGGCGGAGAAACTCAGCTACAGCGATGTCTACCCGTACGACACCCTGGCCTTCGGCGGCATCGTCTCGACCACGAAGAAGGTCAACCCCTTCGGTTTCGCAGTGGGCCTGGAGATCGGGCGGGAGATCACGAGTGCGGTGAGCGTGGTGGTCCAGGGAAGGTTCACCCAGGGCTCCGGCGACATCGATGTGAACGGCGCCAAGATCAAAATCAAGGCCGGCGGCGCGCGGGCCCGAATTGGCTTTCGCATTGTTCTGGCGCGAAAGAAGGCTGGCGCTTAGTTAGGGCCGCCGATTCCCACCAGCCGTAACTTGTTCCTCTCGTCACACCGGCGTGGTGGAGGTGGGTGCGCCGCTCGCGATGACGGCGGCTACTTCTGGGTGGTCGCCGTCAGGTAGCGGCTGGGCAGCTCGCGGCCTAAGCGTTCGCCGATGAGGCGCGAGGCGGCAGCGACCTTTTCAATGTCGACCCCCGTCTCGATACCCATGCCGTGGAGCATGTAGAGCAGATCCTCGGTGGCGTGATTTCGGCACTTCCACACCCTCCGCTACGCGGGGTTCTCTCGGCCGCAAATCGGCTGGGTTGTGACTCCGTCCTGTTCCGTGCCACTGCCAAGGCTTCCCCACCCACTTGGTCATAGTCTCAGTGGGCAGCCGAGAATGAACCTTCGCCGGACAGCACTGTGGCGAAGGCGTCGCGTTGAGGACCCATAACCGTGTTGATGGCAGTATCGTCAACTCGTGTTTCCTTGGCTGCGAAGAGTTCTGGCGTCATCGGTCGCGACAGCGCTGTTGGCCTCCCACGCGCTTGCGATCCAAGAGCCGGCGAAGCGCTCTTTCTGCAAAACGGTTTCAGCCTGCATCGTTGAGGTTCGGAAGACTGCTAAGAAGAACACTGACGGCGGTATTGGAGAAGTGGAAGAGGCGCTTGCCGAGGCGTTCCGCGCCCTGGGCCCGGCTTCAGTCTCTCCGCTTCTCCAGCTACTCGAAGACTCCGACCCCAAGGTTCGAGAAATCGCGGGCGATCTCCTTGGTGGGATGCCGGGACTTGGGCCCAGCCACCTTCCGATCCTGATGCGGGCGGTGGAGGCGGGAGACGGCGCACTTCCGCCCGCTATCGGGAAGATTGGGACGCCGGAGGCCATTCGCTTCCTGGTCAATCAGCTCAGGGATCATCCGGAAACCCACACACAAACCACGGGAGCTCTGGTCGATCTCGGCCCACGCGCAGTCCCCGACTTGGTTGAGCTCTTTCGGTGCGGCGAGAAATGCAGCTTCGAGGTGCTGTACGCGGCCTCATTCGTCTTGTCGGAGATGCTGGATGGAGCGGCGACGGCCGTGCCGCTCCTCCAAGGTGTTGCGACTGATCGAACGGCGCCGCTGATCGCGCGTCGTTTCGCCCTCCGAACCCTTGGCGAGCTCAAGAAAACCGGACGGCCGGCGGTGCCCGCGATCTTGAACATCATGAACACCGAATCCGGGGAGCTGCGCACTGCGGCGCGCGAGGCCTTGCTCGGGATCGGCGGTCCGGGCACGCGAGACGCACTTGTCGAGTCAATCGAGATGGCTGAACCCAGATGGAGACACTCGGTGGTCTCTCAGATTGGTGCGTTAGGGAAGGACGGACACGAGGCCGGCCCGGCGGTCGAGAGGCTTCTCGTCTCGGGTACCAACGAGGATCGTGTTGAGGCCGCCAGGACCCTGGGGCTCATTGGCCATCGAGAATCCGAAGCAGCCCTGGTGAATGCACTGGCCGATCCGGACGACTGGCGGGTACCGTATGCGGCCGCGCAGTCGCTGGCCCGAATTCACGCAACCAACGCTCGCGCCCCGCTTCGGGCCACCGCGGCGAATCATTGGTATCCGAGTGTTCGAGAAATGGCGAAGTTATCGATCGAGCTTCTCGACGCGAAGGACTCGGCGCCAAATGCGCTTCTCAAGCCTTCGAACGGCAGTTTTGAGTATGTTTTCAACCGCCACGCGTGCGCGAACAAGCGACAATTCCCGCCTGCACCCCGGCACCGGGATCTGCTGGACGTCAAGGCACGACCAGCGCTCGCGAAGCAGCTCTCCTATGACTGGGTGGTGGGAGTTCACTTGACGACGGGCCAGAACGTAACCAGACGCGCCGTTCCAGAGATGGGCGTTCGCGTCCCCGACGGCTGGCTGGTGGGCTCGGATCACGGCGAGTTTGGGGGAGAACTCGTTCTCAAGCCCGATACCGGCTCCACGATCTTGATTCTGAAGGACAACATTCAGGCCCTCCACGTGTGGAGAGGCGGTGCGATCATAGCGGTGGCCGGACTCTCCTCCATGTCGATGCGAGGTGGCTGGCTCTACAGGATTGCTTGCGTGCCCAAAAGCTCGTGCACGGCCACGTGGTGGAAACAGCTTCCCGGCGTGCCTGAATCGTCATGGATGACCACGGCGGGCGATCTGCTGGTCAACAGTGGAGGAGGCAGCGTTCTGATCAGGCCTGATGGGGGGATGTCGATGGCGCCGTGTCACGACAACGATCGGCCGAAGACGCGTGCGAAGTAGCGGTGGGGGGCTGGCGGCCTGCGCGGACCGGCCATGGCGAGGTGACCGTGGCGGCGCCATCGCGAAAGAGCGGATCGGCTTCGTTCAGGCCTATGACAGGGCGGTGGCCCGGATCTACCAGGTGGTCGACGAACGGGCGAAGAAATAGGAGCTCGCACTCTTTCGTGCGGTGGTGTCCCGCTCTTTGGAAGAGACTGCATCTGCTAGGCTTCGGCGGCGCGGCGAGGACTATGCGGTGATCGGCTCCGACGAGATTGAAAGCCTGCTGGGCGACCTCGAGTCGGACCGTGTTGAGCGCACGGAGTCCGTGAACAACTCCGCCAAGTTCTGCAAGGCGATCTGCGCATTCGCCAATGATCTGCCGGGGCACCGAGCACCGGGCTACCTCTGCATCGGTGTGGATAAGCATGGCGCGCCAACATCCACTCCTATCGATGAGCAGCTACTGGAGTCGCTGGCCAGCCACCGGAGCAATGGCCAAATCATCCCCATGCCGACCATGGAGGTGGCAAAGGTCACTTTTCGCGGCGTCCCCATCGCGGTAGTCAAGGTCCAGCCCTCGGACCTGCCACCCGTTCGGTACCAGATGCAAACGTGGATTCGCGTCGGTCCGAGCGCCAGGCTCGCAACCCAGGAAGAAGAGCGGCGGCTCACTGAACGCCGTGTCGATCGGGCAAGGACCTGGGACTTGCAGGCGTGCTTCGGCTCATCCCTCGACGATCTGGCGCTTGACCTGTTCAGGCTTACCTATCTGCCCCAAGCCGTTTCGCGCCACGTCATGGAAGAGAATGGCCGTCCCATCGAAGAGCAACTCGGGTCTTTGCGTTTCTACCACCTGCCGCGCGCAGCCCCGACCAACGGGGCATTGTTGCTCTTCGGCAAAGATCCCGAAACTTTTGTACCCGGCGCCTACATCCAATACGTGCGTTACGAAGGCGAAAGCCAATCCACCGAGGTGCTGTCCGAAAGGCGCTTGGATGGCGACCTGCTTCAGGTAATGCGCAGTCTCGATCAACTCGCCAGGGACGTTGCCGGTGCGCGCCCGCTCAGAAAGCCGGATCTGGCTGATGCGATGGTGCAGGACTACCCGGAAATCGCACTCCACGAGCTGTTGATGAACGCGGTAGTTCACCGAAATTACGACAACTCCACGACACCCATCTCCATCAATCACTTCTCGGATCGAATCGAGATTCAGAACCCCGGGTCGCTGTTTGGGGATCTGACCCGGGGACAGTTCCCCCACGGCGTGTCATACCGCAACCCGCTGCTCGCGGAAGCGGCCAAGACCTTGGGTTTCGTCAACCGCTTCGGACGTGGAATAGCGGTGGCCCAGCGAGAGCTGGAACGGAACGGTAGCCCCGCGTTGAAGTACGTCATCGGCGACAATCACATGCTGATGACCGTGAGCAAGCGCCAATGAAGACGATCGCCTTTTTCAACAACAAGGGCGGGGTGGGCAAGACTTCTCTCGTTTACCACTTGGCGTGGATGTTCCGCGAGCTCGGGCACAGAGTCCTTGCCATCGACCTCGATCCCCAATCCAACCTCACCAGCGCCTTTCTCAGTGAGAATGAACTGGAGCTGCTGTGGCCGCAAGGCGAGCACTCGAACACCATCCTGGGCGCCATCGATCCGCTCGTTCAGAGCCTTGGCGACATTCAGCCACTCAAGGCGCGTTCCGTCGCCGACGGACTCTTTGTCGTTCCCGGCGACCTGGGGCTCAGCCTCTTTGAAGATCGGTTGTCGGAAGCCTGGAGCAAGTGTCTCGACGACAACCAGGCCAACGCAGGCGACGGCTTTCGCGTCATGACCGCGTTTCATCGTGTCATCAAGTCCGTTGCGGACGCAGAGCAGATCAAGATCACCCTCGTCGACGTGGGTCCCAACGTCGGCGCCCTGAACCGCGCTGCCCTGGTTGCCGCCGATCACGTGGTCATCCCGCTCGGGGCCGATCTCTTCTCCCTCCAGGGCCTGCGCAACCTGGGCCCAACTCTCCGCAAATGGCGTGGTGGCTGGAGCAAACGCAAAGACGGCCAGGTTCCGAAGAACCTACCCATGCCAGACGGGGATATGAAGCCGATCGGGTACGTGCTGCTCAATCCGTCGGTGCGCAGCAATAGGCCCGTAAAGGCCTACCGCAAATGGGCGGACCGTATTCCCGCCGTCTACGCCAGTGATGTCTTGGAAACGCCCGCTCCCACAACGGGTACCGATCCGAACCAACTTGCGATGATCAAGCACTTTAAGAGCCTCATGCCCCTGGCCCAGGATGCTAGAAAGCCGATGTTTCTGCTCAAGCCGGCCGACGGCGCTATCGGCGGCCACGCGGTGGCGGTGCAGGACTGCTACCAGCAGTTCCAGGATTTGGCCCAACGAATCCTAGCCGGGACGGCATGAGGCCCATGCGTTGGGGTGGGGTCCTACTAAGCCGGCCCGAGCCCGCCGTGGCAGAGGTATTTCATCTCCAGGAATTCGTCGAGGCCGTGCCTTGATCCTCCAATGCCTGATTCCTTCATGCCGCCAAACGGCGCGACCGCGGTGGAGACAAGACAGGTCCGCCGCGTTCCATGGATACGGTCTTCACGGTGTCCGCGCACTACTCCATGCGGATACGGCTTTCAGGTAGCGGCTGGGAAGTTCGCGGCCCAGGCGAACAGCGATGAGGCGCGAGGCGGCGGCGACCTTTTCGAGGTCGACCCCCGTCTCGATGCCCATGCCGTGGAGCATGTAGAGCAGGTCCTCGGTGGCGAGGTTCCCCGAAGCACCCGGCGCATACGGGCATCCGCCGAGGCCGCCCGCGGAACTGTCGACGATCGCCACGCCGAGTTGCAGGGCGCGCAGGACATTCGCGAGAGCGGTGCCGCGGGTGTCGTGAAAGTGGACGGCCAGCCGGCCTTGGGCCACGTTCCGTGAGACCGCATCGATGACGTCGTCGACCTGGCTCGGAACGCCCGCGCCGATGGTGTCGCCAAGCGAGATCTCATCGCAGCCGAGGTCCATCAGACGGCGCGCGACCTCCGCGACCTTGGCGGGGGCGATCGGCCCTTCGTAGGGACAGCCGAAACACGTCGAGATGTAGCCGCGCACGAACATGGACGCCGCCTTCGCCTCGCCCACGAACTCAACGAAGCGCCGCATCGATTCGTCGATGGTGGCATGGGTGTTCTTGACGTTGAAGGTGTCGGACGCGGCGGTGAAGACAGCGATGGCGGACACCCCGGCGGATCGCGCGCGATCGAAGCCATGCCGGTTGGGAACGAGCATCGGCAACTGCGCGCGGTCCTTGGGCAGGGCCTTGAAGACGTCCTCGCTTCCCGCCATCTGGGGAACCCACTTGGGCGAAACGAAAGCTCCCGACTCGACTACGCTCAACCCCGCGTCGATCAGGGCCCGGCAGAATGCGATTCGATCCACGACGGAGAGCGTGACCGCTTCGTTCTGCAGGCCGTCACGCGGCCCCACTTCGACAACCTTCACCCGCGCGGGAAGATTCATGATTTGGCCTCGGCCTCGGCTTGGCCCTCGACCTCGACCTCAACCTCAACCTCAACGACGACCAGAGCCGGACCGGGCGCCACCATGTCGCCAACCTTGACCGCCAGGCTCTTCACCACGCCGTCGATCGGGGCCACCAGGGCATTCTCCATCTTCATGGCCTCGACCACGATCAGCTCCTGGCCTCGCTTCACCGAGTCGCCGAGGGCCACGGCCACGCGGGTCACCCGGCCGGGCATGGGCGCTTCCAGGCCGCCCTCCATGGTCGAATCCGCGACCGACGCGGCGGCGCGACTCACCACCGTGAATTCGAGGGACCGCGCGCCGATCTGCGCGAACACCCGGTCGGAGGCCCGGGCCACGAAAACCCGGGTGCGCCCGGACGGGGTCTCGCCTTCGAAGCCGGGACTCCCGGTTCCGGTCACGCGCGCAACCACCTGAACTCCGTCGACCTCGAAGGCGGTCGCCGACCGCCGCGCCACGTTGTGGACGTGGCCGGCCCGCTTGAGTCTCACGAAAGCCTCCAGGAACTGGTCGCGGCCCAGGGGTCGGGCGTCGATGATCGCGCCGCCCCGCCGGAGCCCAGGGTCGACGACGACTGCGCTTCGAGAGCCGCTACCACGAGGGCCAGATCCTCCTTGGATATGGGCTGCTCTTCGGGCAGCGGGCCGATCTCGTCGAGAACCCCGGTATGAATGCGACCGGAGCGGAAAGGCTCGCTCTCCAGAATCTGGATGAGCCTCTCGCGGTTGGTGGCGATGCCCAGAATCACCAGTTCGCGGAGCGCCGCGACCAGAGAATGGCGCGCGGCGTCGCGGGTGGGGCCACTGGCTATGATCTTGGCGATCAATGGATCGTAGTACGCCGGAACGACACTTCCGGTGATCACACCCGAGTCGCAGCGCACGAAGGGACCGCGTGGTTCCTCGAAGTGAAGGATCCGGCCCGGCGAAGGAGCGTCGCCGCGCCGCGGATCTTCCGCGTTCAGGCGCGCTTCGATGGCGTGGCCCCGGGGCGTGAGCTGCCATTGCGAGAAAGGAAGGGGTTTTCCCTCCGCGATCTCGATCTGCAGGCGAACGAGATCCAGGCCGAGGGTCATCTCGGTGACCGGGTGTTCGACCTGAAGGCGCGTATTCATTTCCAGAAAGAAGAACTCCCCCGAGGAATCGAGGAGGAATTCGACCGTGCCCGCGTTCACGTACTTCGCGGCCGAGGCCGCGGCCACTCCCGAGGCGCACAGCCGCTGGCGCAGATCCGGGTCAAGAGCCACGGAAGGGGTTTCTTCCAGGACCTTCTGATGCCGCCGCTGAACCGAGCACTCCCTCTCAAAGAGGTGCACGCCGTTGCCGTGCTGGTCGAAGAGAACCTGGACCTCCACGTGCCTCGGCCTCTGCACAAAGCGCTCGAGTACCATCGCGTCGCTGCCAAAGCTCGATTGCGATTCGCGGCGCGCTCGGGGCAGGATGGCGTCGAACTCGGCAGCACTGTGGGTGACGTGCATGCCCTTGCCCCCGCCGCCGCGCGCCGGCTTGATCATCAAAGGAAAACCGATGCGGATCGCCTCGGCGCTTAGACGCTCGTTCTGCTGGTCGTCTCCGTCGTAGCCGGGAATCACGGGCACGCCAAAGCGCTGCACCTGCTGGCGCGCCGCCTTCTTGTCGCCCATCAGTCGATGAGCGTCGCCTTTGGGGCCAATGAAGGTGATTCCTGCATCCCGACAAGCGTCGGCAAAGTCGCCGTTCTGACTCAGGAAACCGTAGCCGGGATGAATCGCGTCCACCCCCGTTTCTCCGGCCGCCTCCAGGATCCGGTCGATCCGCAGGTAGGACTCGGAGGAAGGCGCCTTCCCGATGAGAATCGCGCGATCCGCTTCGCGAACGTGAAGTGCCGAGGCGTCGGCCTCGGAGTAGGCCGCGACCGTCTCGATGCCCATGGCCCGGCAGGTCCTGATCACGCGGACCGCGATTTCGCCCCGGTTGGCGATGAGAACCGATCGGATGGGGCGGCTCATGCAGGCGGCCAAGGTTACCTGCGGTCGGACTTCGAGCAACACCGACAAATCAGGTTTGTGGCCGGGAAGGCGATAATCGCTCTCATGCCGCCCGAATCGGTTCTGCAGAGCTTCCTCACCCTCTTCGTGGTGGTCGATCCGATCGGAGTGGCCGTGCTCTTCCTGGGCCTGGCCGGAACGAGGTCGAAGGGAGAGAGGCGCGCCATCGCCCGCAAGGCCGTTCTGGTGGGGGCCTGCGTTCTGTTCGCCTTCGCTTTGTTCGGGTCCGCGATGCTGAACCATCTGGGTATCACCCTCGACGCCTTTCGGGTGGCGGGCGGACTGCTCCTCTTCAAGATCGCCACCGACATGGTCTTCGCCCAGCTCGAACGCGAAACCAAGGAGGAAGCGGCGGAAGCGAGAGAGCGGCCGGACATCAGCGTCTTCCCCCTCGCGATTCCCCTCCTCGCGGGCCCGGGCGCCCTGGCCGGCGTCATGATCATGGCGGGTGCCAGCGACCCCGCCGAAAAGGGCGCGGTCTACGGCAGCATCGCCCTGGTGTCGCTCATCGCCTACGTCGCGCTGATCGCCGCCGAATGGCTCTTCCGGCTGCTCGGACGCACCGGCGTCAACGTGGTGACGCGCATTCTCGGCATACTGCTGGCCGCCCTTTCGGTTCAGTACATCGCGGACGGCGCGAAAGGACTCCTGACTTGATCGATCGGCTTCGTCACGTTTCCGGGATGGCGGGGGTCGTCCTCATCGCATCGATCATGCCGGCCTCGCACGCGGTCGCCACGGACGACGGAGAGTTTCGCCCGGTCTCATTCTCCTCGCTCGCCCTGGCCAGGCCTCGATCCTTCGGGACCGATTTCTACGTGGACGATCGCGACCGCGATCCCCTGGGTATAGACATCTTCGACATCGGCCTTCGTTTCCGCTTCCAGGCCGGGGAGAAGACCGAGCTGTTCGCGAGCGTCGTCGCCGACCGCGTCGTCGCCTTGCCCGAAGCTCCGGCCATCCCGCCCTCGCCCCGGGATCTCGTCTTTGCCGGCCCCTCGCGAACCATCCCGAGCGCCTTCGTCGGCGAGCATCCCTACCTCGACAAGCGCGGCGACGCCAGGGTGGACGCCTTTATCCCCGGCACCGCCACCATCGGTTTCACGAGAACTCTGCGCAACGAAGGGCTTGCGCTCGGGGTCTCGGCGGCCCTGGTCATTCCGATGGCGCGAGACCTCAATGCCCTTCGGTCGGGAGCGAACTCGGGCAGTCCCGATGCGGCCTTCGCAACCCTCGCCTCGCACGCGATGCTCGGAGGCAGGATCCATGGCCGGGTGGGATTCACGCTGGCCGGGAATGGGTCGTGGCCCGACCGGTCCTTTTCAGTGTCGGGAAACAGCGTGCAAGTGATGGAGACGGATCCGCCGATCGGCAATCGCCTCGACGCGGGCCTCGCCTGGATCCGTCCGTGGGGCGGCAGTCTGGCGGTTGCGGTCGAGGCCAGAACCACGAAAGAGTTCGTCAGCGAGGAACGGATCGACGCGATCTCACCCGTCGATGCGATGCTCGGGCTGCACAAGCGGTTCGGACGCGTGACCGTCTCGGCCGCGTTGCTCCGCCACTTTCGAAGCCTGACCTCGGGCGAACTTCGGTCCAATCCCCTGGCCGGCGGGATCGATCTGTCGAACGTCGCCGCTCAGGATCGCAACGCCTTCCTGACCCGGGTGGGGCTCGGGGCCGCCGCCGGCCAGATTCGCGACGGCGCCCACATCGTCGCAATCGGCGTCACGACGACCACGTTGCCCGCCGGGGCGGTCCGCATCGCCCCGACTTACAACATCCGCTCCGAACACAATCTCGGTTACATCTTCACGATATCCTTCAGGCCGTGACGCACGCTCTGACCGGGGCGAGGGCCGAGCGAGGGATGCGACTTAAATGGCTGTTCGCGTAGTCCGACTGGGAACCCCCCGGGCTAAGGTGAGGGCCCGCGCCTGGGGACCGTACGCCGCCCGCCTCGCGGCGTGCCCAAAGCCGAGCACGCGTCCCGTGACTTCTACGATGTCTGGCTTCCGGATCTGGCGCCGTCTTCGAACCTGGTCAAGCAGGCGCTCGGCGCTTACAACGAACTGTCCTGGGGCGGTTTCGCGAAACGTTACCGTGCCGAAATGAAGCGCCCGGAAGCGATGCGACTCCTCATGCTCCTGGCCGCCCTGTCGCACGGCAGCAATTTCGCGGTTGGCTGCTACTGCGCGGACGAAGAGCGCTGCCACCGGTCGGTCCTGCGATCATTGTTGCGGGAACATGGCGCGACCCTGGCCTGACCGAGGGATGGAAACAACACTCCGCGTCGCGCGCCCAACGGACCACCTCGAAGAGGTGATCCGTTTCTATACAGACGGCGTGGGCCTGACACGGCTTGGATCGTTCGAGGACCACGAGGGCTTCGATGGGGTGATACTCGGCATGCCGGACGCACCGTACCACCTTGAGTTCACGCGCAAGCGTGGTCACCTTGCCGGCCGCGCCCCGACCCAGGATCAGTTGCTGGTGTTCTACCTTCCCGACGAGCGCGAGTGGCGAGCCGCGATCGCCCGGATGGCGGCGACCGGCTATGAGCCGGTGCCGTCGTTCAATCCTTACTGGGACCGTGCCGGCCGGACGTTCGAGGATCCAGATGGCTATCGCGTCGTATTCCAGAATGCCGCCTGGGTTCCGTGATGACTCTCAACGATGGCCATCCGTATCTGGCCCCACTCGAGCCGCGCGGCGGGTCAGCGACGATGAACCTGTCGAGGCCCACGCCGGGTGGTACATTTCGTGTCGGCTGAGACCAGAGAGTTGGGAAGCATCGCCACAGGAACGTGGGATAGGGCACGGAGGAGAGACAACATGGGACGTATCGCGGCAGTCTTCATCGTAGGCCTTTCGACTCTGGCCCTCGGCCAGGACGCGCAGATCGGGGGACTACTGGATCAAATGAAGAGTCCGAACGCTGCGGTACGCGCCCGAGCGGCCATGTCGCTGCGCGAATTGGGTGGGGCGGCCAAGGCTGCGGTGCCCGCGCTGGCGGCCGCACTTGCGGACCGGAACCTCAACGTGCGCTATTGGTCGGCGAGCGCCCTCCGGGGCCTCGGACCAGACGCCAGGCAGGCGGTGCCCGCACTGGTGGGCGCTCTCAAGACATTCCCGGGGGGTTCGCCCGAGCTCGAGGGCCCGGCGCGATACTTCCCGGACGTTCGCAGTGTCGCCGCGGAGGCGCTGGGGGCGATTGGGCCTTTAGCCAAGGCGGCCGTTCCCGCGCTCAAGGAGGCCACCGCGGACCAGAACGCGGATGTAAGGGCGGCCGTGGCGGAGGCACTCAAGCGGATTGCCGCCAAGTAGGGAGCCGGCGGAGAGTATGAGCAGTATGAGCGATGACGCCAGGTACATACGGCGGGCCATCGACCTGGCGCGCCAGGCTCGGGAGCACGGCAATCACCCGTTTGGGGCGCTCCTCGTCGCCGACGACCAGATAGTCCTGGAGGCGGAGAACACCGTAATCAGCCAGGGAAACCCTACTCACCACGCGGAAATGAACCTCGTTCAGGGTGCGTGGCGGACTCTGCCGGCCGAACTGATCAGGAGATCGACTCTCTACACGAGCACGGAGCCTTGCCCCATGTGCACCGGGGCCATCTTCTGGTCGGGGATACGCCGGGTGGTCTTCTCTCTGCCGGCCCGAGACCTCGGGGAGATGTCCGATGACAAGTTCTGTGGGCCCTGCCAGGCCCTGTTCGATAGAGCAGGCACGAAGACGGAGGTCGTTGGTCCCATCCTGGCGGAAGAGGGCCGGCAAGTGCACCTCGGGTTCTGGACCAAGGGGTAGAACAGCGGACCCGGTCGGCACAGGGCGCACGCCGAGACGTGACTGGTGGTCAGCGGCGCGCGCGCGATCGCCTTGCCAAGACACCGCCTGAGGCGGGTGCCGCGGCCAACGCCGGCGGCTCATTCGCCTTCGATGGAGCCTCGAGTCCAACGAGAATCTTGAGGCATTTGACGAACAGTGGCCGGTACTCCGGAGGCAATGGGTCGATCAACCGCTCTTCCACGAGCAGGTCGTGCGGCAGCACCTCTCGGAGCAGGGCCTCCCCTTTTGGCGTGACGTAGATCGAATATGCGCGCTTATCGGTCCGCGCCGGCACCCGGCTGAGCAGCCCGCGCGCGACCATGCGCGGCAGCATCTCGGCGAACGAATTCCGGTCGAGTGCGATGCGCTCGGCCAGCTGGTTCTGCGTCTCCCCGGGGTGCTGATGCGCCGTCACGAGCAGCGCCTTCTGTCGCGGCGTAAGCCGAAAGCGCCCAAGCTCCGCTTCGAAGAGGTTCTCGGCGCGAAAGTGGGCGCGGCGCAGCAGGTGTGACACTACGTCGGTGAGGACGAACGCATCGGCGAGGGTCGTTCCCGCCGCCGGGCCGGTGCGGCGAGCCCGCGCGGCCGCGGGGCGTCGAGTCATCATTCGATCATAGCCCGTCCGGCACTGGCCCCACGGCGAACCGCCTGCGCCCCGGCCCGGACCCTCGGGCTGAAATCGAGTCTTGACGCGAGCTCATGTCTCACGTATGGTGTATACATCCTATTCGTCCCTGGCCGAGCCCGATCGTCGCCGGCGGCGCTCACCTGGCGGCTCACCCTCTATCCAGGCGACGTGATTCTGACCGGAACACCCGCGGGAACGGGAGCGGAACGCCAGACGTTCCTCAAGCCGGGCGATGTCATGACCTTCGAGATTCGCCGCCCGGCCGGTAAGAACAAAAGAGCGTCCCATGCGCCGCACCGCCTGAAGACGGTCCTTCCGCGCAGGCGCGCCCGATCATCTAGAGCGAGGTGCCGGCCGCCCCATCCACCATGATGGCCTGGCCTGCGATGTAGCTCGCGGCCCCGGACGCGAGGAACACAACGAGGTGCGCCAGTTCCTCCGGCCGGCCCAGGCGGCCTAGCGGAATGCCCGACACCGAGGCCTGTCGCACTTCGTCGAACGATCGGCTGGTTCTCTCCGCGTTGAGCCGGTCGAGTTCATCGATGCGCTCGGTGTCGATGCGGCCCGGCGCAATCACGTTCACCAGGATGCCCTGCGCCGCGACCTCACGCGACAGGGTCTTGGCCAGTCCCCAGACCCCGGCCCGCAAGGTATTCGATAGCGCCATGTTCGGAATGGGTTGTTTGAGAGACGAGGAAGCGATGGCGATCACCCGACCGTAGCCCGCCTTCGTCATCTCCGGAACCGCGGCCCGGACGATGCGCGCGAAGCTGAGCAGGTTCTGCTCGAAGGCCTGGTGCCACTGGTCGTCGGTCATCGAGACGGTCGGGCCCGGGGGCGGACCTCCCGCGTTGTGGACCACGATCTCCAGGCCGCCGTACTCGGCCACCGCGAGTTCGACCAGACGAGCGGCTTCGGCCGGGCGGCTCACGTCGGCGGTCACCGCCCGCACGCGTGCCCCGGTGTCACGGCGAATCGCCTCGGCGGCCGCGTCGATCCGGGCCTGGTCGCGGCTGCACACGATCAGGTCGCAGCCCTCGCGCGCCAGTCCCAGGGCCGACGCGTAGCCCAGACCGCGGCTCGCCGCCATCACAATCGCTCGTTTGCCCGTCAGTCCCAGATTCATATCAACCTTTCATTGGAGCCCGTCCCGAGATTCGGGTCGATTGACTCGACGTCGAAGTAAGGTGTATACAGCATATCCGAATGACGCTCGGCCATCCCTCGCCCCTCGTTGCGCTCGAGCACGGCGCGGCCCGGCTGCCGCATCGCCACAACTATATCGGCGGCCGCTTCGTCGAGGGCGGGCAGACCTTCCTTAAGCGCTCGCCCGTCCACGGTCGCGAGGTGGCGCTGGTGGGTGCTGCGGATGCGGCGCTCGTCGACGAGGCGGTGCGCACGGCGCGCCGGGCCCTCGCCGGTCCCTGGGGACGTTCGTCGGTCGCCGAGCGCGCCTCCTGGCTTGACCGCATCGCCCAGGCGATCGACGACCGAGCGGAAGCGCTTGCCGCCGCGGAGTCTCTAGACACGGGCAAGCCGTTGTCCGTCGCGCGCCTGGTCGACATCCCCCGGGCGGCCGCTAACTTCCGCACCTTTGCCGCACTCATCCGCGGCGCTCCGCTCGAAGCGTTCGCGCTCGATACCGCCGACGGTCAGGGCGCGCTCAACTATGCGATTCGCAAGCCCTTGGGCGTCGTCGCCGTCATCGTGCCCTGGAACCTCCCCCTGCTCCTGCTGACCTGGAAGGTAGCACCCGCCCTCGCCTGCGGCAATGCGGTCGTGGTCAAGCCGTCGGAGGAGACGCCCTCGAGCGCCACCTTGCTCGCCGAGATTGTCCATGAGCTCGGGCTGCCGGCGGGCGTCTTCAACCTCGTCCACGGGTTCGGCCCGAACGCCACCGGCGAGTTCCTGACCACCCATCCCGATGTGGACGGCGTCACCTTCACCGGAGAGTCCTCGACCGGTTCTGCGATCATGCGGGCCGTAGCCCCCACCACCAAGCCCGTCTCCTTCGAGCTGGGCGGGAAGAATGCCGCGGTTGTCTTCGCCGATGCCGACTTCGAACAAGCGCTCGCCGGAACCGTCCAGTCGGTGTTCTCCAACTGCGGTCAGGTGTGCTTGTGCACGGAGCGTGTGTACGTGGAGCGACCGATTTTCGAACGGTTCGTGACCGCCCTGAGCGCGGCTGCGGGCTTGCTGCACCGCGGCTGGCCCAGCGACCCCGCCTCCACGATGGGACCGCTCATCTCGGCGCAGCACCGCGAGAAGGTGCGTGGCTACTATGCCCTGGCCCTGAGCGAAGGGGCGACGGTCGTGACCGGCGGCGGAGTCCCGACATTCGGCGACGCGCGAGATGGCGGAAACTACGTCGACCCCACGATCTGGGTGGGTCTGCCGGAACAGGCAAGGTGCGTCAAGGAGGAGGTGTTCGGCCCGGTGTGTCACATCGCACCCTTCGACGCCGAAGAGCAGGCGGTGGCCCTGGCCAACGACACGAGATATGGGCTGGCCTCGGCGGTGTGGACGACGAACCTGTCCCGGGGCCATCGCGTGGCTCAGCAGATGCGCACCGGTGTTGCGTGGGTGAACTGCTGGTTTCTCCGCGACCTGCGCACGCCCTTCGGCGGCATGGGGCTCTCGGGCGTCGGCCGCGAAGGCGGACGTCACTCGCTCGACTTCTATTCCGAACTGACCAACGTCTGCGTCAAGCTATGAGGGCGGTGAAGAGCGAGAGAGCCCCGAGGAGGACCCATGTTGTCGCCGATTGATCTTTCCAGGTGGATTGAAGAGCACCAGCACCTGCTCAAGCCCCCGGTGGGCAACCAGCAGGTCTGGCAGGACACGGATTTCATCGTCACCATCGTGGGAGGACCGAACCAGCGGACCGACTTTCACGACGATCCGTATGAGGAGTTCTTCTACCAGCTCAAGGGCAACATGGTCCTCCGCACCATCCAGGACGGCGCCCTGGTCGACGTCCCGATTCGCGAGGGCCATATCTTTCTGCTTCCCCCGCACGTGCGTCACTCGCCCCAGCGTCCCGAAGAGGGCTCGATCGGGCTGGTGATCGAGCGCCAGCGGCCCGAGGGCGACCTCGACGGGGTGGAGTGGTACTGCCTCCAGTGCCACGCCCTCGTCCACCGGGTCGAAGTGCAGCTGAGAAGCATCGTCAAGGATCTGCCCCCTCTCTTCGAACAGTTCTACGGCAACGAGTCGCTTCGGACCTGCCGGACGTGCGGGGCGATCCATCCCGGCAAGTCGGCCGTCCCCAAGGCGTCATGAGCGCGAACGCACGCTAGCCACGAGCCCATGCCCACCATCGATATTCACTCGCACTTCTTCCCCGCGAAAGCCCCCGATTTCTCCGCGCGATTCGGGACGGGGGGCTGGCCCACCGTCCGCCACGACGGCCCGGGCCGCGCGCACATCATGCTCGGCGAGGCCGAATTCCGGCCCATCACCTCGGCGTGCTGGGACCCCGAAGTGCGACTCTCCGACATGGACCTTGATGGCGTGGACGGCCAGATCGTCTGCGCGACCCCGGTGATGTTCGCGTACGACCGGCCGGTGGCGCACGCCCTGGACTGCGCACGCGCCTACAACGACCTCGCCCTCGATCTGTGCGCGCGGGGCCGGGGCCGCCTGCACGCCCTGTGTCAGGTGCCGCTTCAGGACACCGACGCAGCCTGCGCCGAGGTCTCCCGGGCCAAGGCGAGCGGCCACCTCGGGGTGCAGATCGGCAACCACGTCGGTTTGCGCAACCTCGACGATGATGCGCTCGTACGCTTTCTCGCCCACTGCGCGGCCGAAGACATCCCGGTGCTGGTGCATCCCTGGGACATGCTGGCGCCGGAGAGAATGCCGCGTTACATGGCGGGCTGGACGGTGGGCATGCCCGCGGAGACGCAACTCGCCATTGTCACGCTTATCCTGGGCGGGGGCTTCGATCGCCTGCCCCGTTCGCTCCGGATCTGCTTCGCCCATGGGGGCGGGAGCTTTGCCTACCTGCTGGGCCGGCTCGACAACGCCTGGCGCAACCGGGACATCGCGCGGGGCAAGTGCGAGCATCCGCCGAGCCACTATGTCGATCGGTTTTCCGTGGATTCCGCGGTATTCGACGATCGGTCCCTGCGCCTTCTGACCGAGGTGATGGGCGACGAACGCGTGATGCTGGGCTCCGACTATCCGTTTCCGCTGGGGGAAGAGCGCGTGGGACGGCTGGTGCGCGAAAGCAAGCATCTCTCGGCCACCTCGAAACAACGCCTGCTCGGCGAGAACGCCGCGCGGTTCTTCGGGGTTCCAACGCCGAGTTCCAAAGGAGCCGACGTGGGTGAGGCGAAGGGCCCCCGATGAGATCCACCGACGGCGTCGCCGCCGATCGCTCGCGCGCCCTTGCCCTCGCCCTCGACGAGGCCGACCCGCTCGCCCGATTTCGCCGCGAATTTCACATCCCGACGCGCGCGAATGGTCACGAGGAGATCTACTTCTGTGGAGACTCGCTCGGCCTCCAGCCCACCCGGACCGAGGCGTACGTGCGCGAAGAGCTGCGCACGTGGCGGGAGCGGGCCGTGCGGGGCCACTTCGAAACGGAGTGGCCGTGGCTTTCGTACCACGAACGCCTGGGGATCGCCATGGCCGCGCTCGTCGGAGCGCTTCCCTCGGAAGTCGTGGTCATGAACGCGCTCACCGTGAACCTTCACCTGATGATGGTGAGCTTCTACCGGCCCACCCGTGAACGCTTCAAGATTCTCATCGAAGACCATGCTTTCCCTTCGGACCACTACGCCGTGGCTTCGCAGATTCGCCTGCATGGTCTGGATCCGGCGGAGGCGCTCGTCACGGTCTCGCCGCGCGAGGGCGAGGAACTGCTTCGGCCAGAAGACCTCAACGCGGCGATCGACCGCGCGGGCGACGAGTTGGCCCTCG
>JANODX010000002.1:0-49680 GCA_031412915.1 Vicinamibacteria bacterium
TGAAGAAGAAGGCCGGCAAGGCGGGAGCCACCGGAGCCAAGTGATTTTAGGGGCTGACCGTTTTGGAGCCTAAGGAAAGTTTCGAGAGATTGACGCGATGAATCGAACCAAAGAGGACATCAGGACCAGGATCCACCGCAGGATCCGCAAGCGCATGAGCGGCACGGCCGACCGGCCGAGGCTGGCCATCTTCCGTTCGCAGTCCCACATCTACGCGCAGGTCATCAACGACGAATCGGGGACGACGCTTTGCACCGCCTCGTCGCTCGATGAGGATCTCAAGAAGGCCATGAAGCGGGGGGCTACGGTCGCGGCCGCAAAGGCGGTGGGCAAGCTCATCGCCGATCGGGCCAAGGAAAAGTCGGTGGAGCGCGTGGTGTTTGACCGCGGCGGATTCCTGTACCACGGCCGTATCAAGGCGTTGGCCGACGCCGCTCGCGAGGGAGGCCTCCAGTTCTAGCCATGCGTAAAGGCATCGAAAAGATCGATATTCAAAGCCTCGACCTGAAGGATCAGGTCGTCGGCATCAACCGGGTCACCAAGGTCGTCAAGGGCGGCAAGAACATGTCTTTCGCGGCCCTCGTGGTGGTGGGCGACGGGGCCGGCCACGTCGGCTACGGCATGGGGAAGGCTCGTGAAGTTCCCTCCGCCATCAAGAAGGGCATCGAGGCGGCCAAGAAGAACGTGATCCGGGTGGCCATGACCAAGGAAGGCTCCACCATCCCCCACACCGTGACCGGACACTTCGGCTCGGGTGCGGTGCTCCTGAAGCCCGCCTCCGAAGGTACCGGCGTGATCGCGGGCGGAGCGGTTCGCGCCGTCATCTCCGCGGTGGGGATCCACAATGTTCTCACCAAGAGCCTGGGCAGTTCCACCGCGCACAACGTGGTCAAGGCCACCATTGACGCGCTGCAGCAGCTCAAGGATCCACACATGGTGGCGCGGCTGCGCGGCCGGGATGTCTCGGAATTCATGGTCGCTCCCAAGGTGAGGACCAAGGGCAAGGTCGAAGCGGGTGCGGCGGCGAGCGCGCCCGTCCCGGCCGAGGTCGCCAAGGCGCCGGAAGCGGTCTAGTCGGCAAACAGAAGCACAGATAGAGAAGCGGAAAACGAGAACCTTTATGGCGGTCAAGAAAATCAGCAAACCCATAGCCACCGGGACCTTCAAGGTTGAGCTCTACGGAAGCCTGATCGGCTCCACCGACGGGCAGCGGGCCTGCGTGCGCGGCCTGGGCCTGCGTCGCATGCGGCACGTGGTCGAGCGCGCCGATACCCCGGAGAATCGGGGCATGGCCAAGAAGGTCCCGCACCTCGTTCGCTTCGTCTAGCGCTCACGAATTTCTGCAAACTGGAAACCAGGAAACATCATGCCCACCCTTCGACCCGGCTCAGCGACCACGCTTCGACTTCGCTCAGCGACCACCGGGCTCGCCGATCTGCGGCCCAATCCGGGCGCTACTCGTGCCCGCAAGCGGGTCGGTCGGGGTCCGGGCAGCGGCAGCGGCAAGACTTCGGGCCGAGGTGAAAAAGGCCAGAAGAGCCGCAGCGGCTTTTCGCGCAAGCCCGGATTCGAAGGCGGGCAGATGCCGCTGTTCCGGCGCCTGCCCCGTCGAGGCTTCAATAACATCTTCCGCGTCGAATATGCGGTGTTGAACCTGCAGCAGCTCGAGCTCTTCCGCGCCGGCTCCACCGTGACACCGGTGGACTTCGTGGCCCGGGGCTTCATCGGCAAGAACGAGACTTCGGCGGTGAAGGTCCTGGGCAAGGGCAAGCTCTCGAAGGCTCTCACCGTGAAGGCCCACCGTTTCTCCGCCTCCGCCAAGGATGCGATCGAGAAGGCGGGCGGCGCCGTCGAATTGATCGGCGCGAAAGCGGCGGCCTAGGTTTCGCTCACTCCATTGAACAGATCCACTAGATAAGCACGGTCGAGGCAGAGATGAACATACTGCAGAGCCTCCGCAACATTTGGGATGTCCCCGACCTCCGCCGGCGGGTCATTTTCACCCTTTCGATGCTCGGAATCTATCGCCTGGGCTCCCACATTCCGACCCCCGGAATCAATTCCAAGGCGCTGGTCGAGTTCTTCGAGCAGAACAAGAGCAACATGTTCGGCCTGGTCGATATGTTCTCGGGCGGCAACCTCGGCAACTTCACCATCTTCGCCCTGGGGATCATGCCTTACATTTCGGCATCGATCATTCTTCAGCTCCTGACCGTGGTCTGGCCCTTCCTCGAGCGCATCAGCAAGGAGGGCGAGCTCGGGCGCCGCAAGATCACCCAGTACACGCGCTACGGAACCGTCCTCCTCGCCCTGGTTCAGTCCTTCGGCATCGCCATCTGGCTGGAGCGGACCACCCTGACCCAGAACTTCAAGATCGTGGAGACGCCGGGATGGGGCTTTCGCCTGTTCGCCGCCCTCACCATGACCACCGGCACCGCCTTCATCATGTGGCTCGGCGAGCAGATCACCGAGCGCGGCATCGGTAACGGGATGAGCCTCATCATCTTCGCGGGGATCGTCGTGGGTTTCCCGCGAGGGGCCATCGACACCTTCTCGAAGATCCAG
This sequence comes from Vicinamibacteria bacterium, assembly GCA_031412915.1. Lineage (GTDB taxonomy): Bacteria > Acidobacteriota > Vicinamibacteria > Fen-336 > JAGNNV01 > JAGNNV01. Next base: position 2,566 of record JANODX010000002.1, read on the forward strand.
CGCGGCGAGCTCTCCCTCATCACCGCCATCGTCCTCCTGGCCCTCATGGTGGTGGTGGTGGCCTTTATCGTCTTCGTCGAGCGGGGGCAGAGACGGCTCACCGTTCAATACGCGAAGCGAGTGGTCGGCAACAAGATGATGGGCGGCGCCTCCACCCATCTGCCCCTCCGGGTGAACACCTCCGGCGTCATTCCCGTCATCTTCGCCTCCTCCATCATCGCTTTCCCCCAGACCATCATCCAGATGTTCGCCCCGACCAATGTCTGGATGCAGTCGGTCTCCGATCAGCTGAACTGGGGCATGCCCCTGTACAACCTTCTCTACGTCACCTTCATCATCTTCTTCTGCTACTTCTACACCGCGATCGTCTTCAACCCGGAAGATGTGGCGGAGAACATGCGGAAAGCGGGCGGTTTCATCCCCGGTATAAGGCCCGGGAAGAGGACCGCCGAGTATCTCGACAAGGTCCTGGGGCGGATCACGTTCGGGGGTGCCTTGTATCTGGCCACCATCGCTCTTCTTCCCGAGTTCCTGATCACCGGGTTCAAGGTGGCGCCCCTGCCCATGATCGGCCCCTGGCTCGACGCCTTTCTCACCAACAACGGTCTGTCCTGGATTACCGAAGGTCTGGGCCTGACCTTCCTCTTTGGTGGCACGTCCCTCCTGATCGTGGTCGGGGTGGCCATGGATACGGTAGCCCAGATCGAGGCGCAACTGGTCATGCGTCACTACGACGGCTTTACCGGTCGCGGCCGGAGGATTCGTGGACGTCGCTAATGCGCAGACCAAGCGGCCCCTGTGCTTCCTTCTCCTGGGCCCTCCAGGCGCCGGGAAGGGGACACAGTCGGCCATCATCGCGCGTCGCACCGGGGTCGCCCGGATTTCCACGGGGGAAATGTTGAGGGACGCGATCGCTCGAAAGACCCCGCTGGGCGCGCAGGCCGCGCCCCTCATGGAGCGCGGGAACCTGGTACCCGACTCGTTGCTGGTGGCTCTGATCGCCGAGCGGGTGACCGAACCCGACTGCACGAACGGCCTCCTCCTCGACGGTTTCCCTCGCACCGTGAACCAGGCCGAGGCCCTCGACCAGCTCGTCCAGGAACGCCAGATGGAGCTCGTGGTGCTGAACTTCGACGTGCCCCGCGAGGTTCTGCTTCGCCGGCTTTCGGGTCGAAGATGGTGTCCGCGCTGCCAGGCCACCTACCACCTCGAGAGTTCGCCTCCGAAGCGCCCCGGCCTCTGCGACCAGTGCGGATCGAGTCTCATTCAACGGGCCGACGATCAGGAAGACGTCGTGGCCAGGCGCCTCAAGGCCTACGATGCCCAGACCGTTCCCGTCATTCGGCACTACGAAGCGCGGGTTCCCGTCCATGTCGTCGACGGCTACCGCGACGTCAACGAGGTCTTTGCGGGGATCGAGCAGTACCTGAGCGGAGCGAAATCGTGACCACGCTGCGCTCCTTCTCCGAAATGGAGACCATGCATCGCGCCTGCAGCATCGTGGTGGAGACGCTGGCCATTCTGGCCGAGCGCACGAAGCCGGGCATCACCACCAGGGATCTCGACCTGATCGCGGCCGAGAATCTCAGGAAACGCGGGGCGAAGCCGGCCTTTCTGGGCTATCGCGGTTTCCCGGCCACCCTGTGCGTCTCCGTCAATGATGAAGTGGTTCACGGGATTCCCGGCAAGCGCGTTCTTCTCGAGGGCGACATCGTCGGACTGGACTTCGGGGCCATCGTGGACGGCTATTACGGCGACGCCGCGCGCACCGTCGCGGTGGGCCGGGTGTCGGCCGAGGCGGAGCGCCTCATGAGAGTCACGGAAGAGTCGCTCCACCGGGCGATCGAGACCGCCTATCCGGGGAAACGCCTGGGCGACCTGGGTCACGCGGTGGAGAGTCATGCGGTCAAGCACGGCTATACGGTGGTGCGGGAGTTGTCGGGCCACGGCATCGGCCGCAAACTGCACGAAGACCCCCAGGTTCCGAACTACGGGCCCCCCGGGAAACGGGAGCGACTGCAGGCGGGAATGTGCCTGGCCATCGAGCCCATGGTGAACGCGGGCGGCGCTCTCACCAGGATCCTCGACGATCAGTGGACGGTGGTGACCGAAGACAAGTCGCTTTCTGCGCACTACGAGCTTACAATTGCGGTGACGGAACACGGTCCGTGGGTGTTGTCCGAGCCTTATCCCTTCGCCCGAGAGAATGGACGTCATGCGTAAGGGGTCCTCAGCATGGCGAAGAGTGAGCGCATCGAGATGACGGCCCGGGTCCTGGAGGCGTTGCCGTCCTCCCTGTTCAGGGTCGAGACCCTTGGGGAGGCGGGCAGAAGCCGCCAGGCGACCGCCCACTGCGCGGCTTCAAACGCGCTGCGGGTGAGGCCGGGTGATGTTGTGGTTGTGGAGTTTTCGCCGTTCGACCTTTCGCGCGGACGCATCGTCCGGTGCGTTCAGAGCTAGAGATTGGACGAGAGAAGAATATGAAACGGAGTCTCAAGAAGTGAAGGTCCGATCGTCGGTCAAGAAGATCTGCGTCAAGTGCCGCGTGATCAAGCGGCAGGGCGTGGTCCGCGTCATTTGCAGCAACACCAAGCACAAGCAGCGGCAGGGGTAGAGAATGGCTCGCATTGCAGGCGTCGACCTCCCTCGAACCAAACGGGTCGAGACCGGTCTCCAGTACATCTACGGTGTCGGCCCCCATCGGGCCGGCAAGATCCTCGCGGAGGTGAAGATCGACCCCAACGTCCGGGTCAAGGATCTCTCCGAAGAGGAAGTGAGCCGAATCGCCAAGGCCATAGAAGCCCAAGGAGCGGTCGAAGGCGATTTGCGCAAGCAGGTGTCCCTCGACATCAAGCGCCTCATCGAGATCGGTTCCCACCGCGGCTCGCGGCATCGGCGAAATCTCCCGGTCCGTGGTCAGCGGACGAAGACGAATGCGCGAACCCGCAAGGGCCCCCGCAAGGGCGCGCGGGTCAAGAAGTGACGCCGCACCCATCTCTCTAGGACAACCACAGCATGGCAGCCCCCACCCCCACCACGACCACGACCACCAAAGCCGAGCCGGGCAAGAAGAGCCGGAAGGAGCGCAAGCATGTGCCGCATGGCACGGTGAGCATCCAGGCCTCCTTCAACAACACCAAGATCACCATCACGGATGCCGCGGGCAACGTCATCGCCTGGGCGAGTTCCGGGAGCCAGGGCTTCAAGGGCTCCCGCAAGGGCACGCCCTTCGCGGCCCAGCAGGCGGCCACCAACGCGGCCACCAACGCCAAGGACCACGGACTCAAGTCCGTCGATGTCCGCATCCAGGGACCGGGGAGCGGACGAGAGTCGGCGATCCGCGCCTTCACCGCGGTGGGGGTCGAGGTGAAGTCCATCCGTGACATCACCCCCATCCCTCACAATGGCTGCCGGCCGCCCAAGCGGCGCCGGGTCTGATTTTTAGCTAAAGAAAGCGAAGCGGAGAACCAAGTGGCTCGATACATCGGACCCACCGGAAAACTATCCCGGCGTGAAGGGATCAACCTTTTCCTGAAGGGCCGCCGTGACACATCCGGCAAGGCGGCCATTGAGAAGCGCAACTATCCACCCGGCCAGCACGGCCGGAACGCCAAGCCCAAGACCCAGGGCTACGGCCTGCAGATGCGGGAAAAGCAGAAGGTCAAGCGTATCTACGGCGTGCTCGAGCGGCAGTTCCGTCGCACCTTCGACCGCGCCTCTCAACAGAAGGGTGTGGTGGGTGAAACTCTGCTCATCCTCCTGGAGCGCCGCCTCGACAGCGCCGTCTTCCGCATGGGCTTTGCCGCGTCCCGTTCCCAATCCCGTCAGCTGGTCGGTCATGGGCATGTGCGGGTGAACGGCAAGAAGGTCGACATTCCGTCCTACGAGGTCAGTCTCGGCGACGAGATTGCTCTTTCCGAGCGTGCGGCCAAGCTTCAGTACGTGGCCGACGCCATCGAAGACGCCAAGGGGCGCACCGCTCCGCGCTGGATCGAACTTGACCCCGCCGCCCGCAAGGGCAAGGTCAAGGCCATGCCGTCCCGGGACGATGTGAACTTCCCGATTCAAGAACAGCTCATCGTCGAGCTTTACTCGAAGTAGAGCCCGAAGGCCCGCTCCCGCGGGGAAACGTCCGGAGCGCAGGCTCCGCGGCGTCTCGCGGGAAGGCCCCCTCCCTTTTCCGTTCCACCCCTTTACCTCCTCTAACCCAGCACCACCCCGAAGGAACAAGAATGACGATGCTTTGGAAAGGCTTTCAGCGCCCCCGCCACCTCGATATCGACGACGAGGTCTCAAACGACACCTACGGCCGCTTCTTCGCTCAGCCCTTCGAGCGCGGCTTTGGAACCACGGTGGGCAACGCCATGCGTCGCGTCCTGCTGTCCAGCATTGAAGGCGCCGCCATCACCGCGATCCGCATCGAGGGCGTGCTCCACGAGTTCTCGCCCATTCCCGGGGCCACCGAGGACGCGACCGACCTGATCCTCAATCTCAAGAAGCTCTCACTCCGGCTGAACGTCGATCATCCAAAGACGATCTACCTCAAGACCTCCGAAGCGGGAGAGATCCGAGCCAAGCACATCACCCCCGATGCGGACGTGGACATTCTGGATTCCGAGGCCTACATCGCGACCCTCTCTGCGGGCTCCTCGCTCAGCATCGAGATGGTGGTGAAGCCGGGCCGCGGGTACGTGCCGGCGGAGAAGAACTTCGATGAATCCCTGTCCATCGGCTGGATCCCCATCGATTCGGTGCATTCTCCCGTCCGCAAAGTGAACTACTTCGTCGAGGCCGCCCGAGTGGGCCAGGCCACCGACTACGAGAAGCTCACCCTCGAAGTCTGGACGAACGGCGTGACCACGCCCCGCGATGCCGTCGGCCTTGCCGCTCGGCTCATCCGCGAGCACATGCTCATGTTCTTGAACCTCCCGGAAGCGGCCGAAGCGATCCCCCAGGCTGCCTCCGAGTCGGTTCCCCTTCCGGTGGGCGATACCGATCGCGATGCCCTGCGCGAGAAGCTCGGCCGCAAGATAGACGATCTCGAATTGCCCGTCCGCGCGTACAACTGTCTGACCCAGATCAACGTCAAGACCGTGGGCGAACTGGTGGTGCGTACCGAGAGCGAGTTGCTCCGGATCAACAAGTTCGGGCAGAAGTCGCTCAACGAAACCAAGGACCAACTGCGCAAGTGGGGGCTCTCGCTCGGCATGCGGCTTCAGCCCGATCTTCTTCGGCGGGACTGATCAAAGATAATCTGCGGCTTGCCCCCGGCCCGTCTCCGGGGAGCGCCAAGACAAGAGAAGGACCAAGAAGACCATGAGACATCGAGCCGCCGGACGAAAGCTGGGACGCACCACCGCCCACCGCATCGCCTTGCTGCGGAATCTCGCCACTGCGCTGCTTCGGGAAGAGCGTATTGAGACGACGCTTCCGAAGGCGAAGGAGCTTCGCCCCTTCGCGGAGAAGATCATCACCCTGGCCAAGCGCGAGGGAACTCCGGCAGAGCGCGTGCACGCCCGGCGCCTCGCCGCCCGCGACATCCACGATCCGATGGTGGTGAAGAAGCTGTTCGATGTGATCGGGTCGCGGTTCCAGACCCGCTCGGGCGGGTACACCCGGATCGTCAAGCTCGGTCATCGAGCGGGCGACAATGCCGACGTGGCCCTGATCGAATTGGTCGGCTACGAATACAAAGCCAAGGAAAAGGCGGCCAAAGGCGTCGCGCCTAAAGCCGTCGCGCCTAAAGGCGTCGCGAAGGAAGCCGCCCCGGCTACGAAGTAGGGGCGGCCCCCGGGTGGCCCGTCCCCAGGGCTGTCGGGACCCAGCAGTCCGTGGTGAAAGTCGGCCGCAGCACCGAGACGAGCGATGCGCCCGGCTGCCGATGAGCCGAAGCGCCCGAATATCGGGAATATTCGGGCGTCTGAGCGAAGAAGTCCAGACGGGATGCAGCGTTCGTCGAATGCCGGCGGACTTTCACCACGGGCTGCTAAGGTTCTCTGGCCACGTTCGCCATCGTCCGGTCAGCGGCGAATTTGAAGGTGGCGACGAGATGCAGGCGATCGATGGCAGTGCGCCGGAAGAGCCACGTTCCCACCGCCTGCTCGGCCGCAGCCTTGAGCATATCCGGCCCTTCGGCCGAATGGACGGTGACCTTGCCGGCCAGATCCACGGAGAAGCGCACCACCACTTCTCCCGTGACGGCGCCGAGGCGGGCGAGGGGCGGCCAGGTGGGCCGACGGCCCCTCACCAGGTCCGGGATGTTTTCCCCCAGCACCACATCGGACACTGCGGAGGTCCCTGCCTCCTTGGCGGGTGGCTCCGGCCGCGCGGGGAGGACTTCGGTTGGAACCTCGGGTGACGGGGGCGGAGGCCCCGCCTGAGGGCCTGATACCGGTGATACAGGCGTGGTCCCGGCCCCGGCGGCACCGACCGCGGGCGGGGCGGTGGTTGCAGCCGGGGCGGTGTCGGTGGTTGGAGCCGGGCCGGCCCTTGGATCGAGCGCGCTCAGGGTCAAGGCCGGGGGCGGCCCCGGGGTCCATTCGCTGCGTACCGTAAACGACGGCGGATTGGATCCCTCCGGCAGAACGAAACGCCATGACTTCACGGCGCGCAGCAGGGCTTCGCCGAGGAGGGGGGGGCCGTCGAGAACGGACGCTTCGGCCACCTCACCCTGGGGCCCGAGGCGGACCTCCACCGAAGCCTGGGCCGGAGAGGCGAGACCCGTCGGCATGGGTGGGGCGCCGCCGCTCTTCAACTCCGGCACGCCGAGGGCGCGTTGGAGGGTCGGAAGCTTCAGGGCGAAGGTGATCGACTGGGCGAGAATTATCTTGACCGGCTTGCCGTCAACCCTGGTCGGTTCGTACTCCCACTGCTTGACCGCGGCGAGCGCCGCCTCATCGAGTCCGGGGATGGACCGTGTGACCCTGGCGTTCAGGACTCCGCCGTTCTCTCCGATCAGCACCTCGAGGATCACGATGCCGCGAATCCCCTGAGCCGCCGCCGTCGCCGGGTATTCAGGAGCGACGTATTTTTTCCGGCTGGGCACCGGGGCGTCCTGCCCCGCGATCCGTGCGTCTTTGGCCAGGGGCTCGGGGGTGGTTTGCGCCGCATCCTGGGCGCGCAGCTCGGGACCGAGCAGCGCCACCAGGGCAATCGACGCGATCAGTTTCATCACGCTTCCTCTTCCTTTTGATGGTCGCCCGGGCGATGGGCCCGGATTTCCGCCGCCACCTTCTCAACCAGGTGCGCCGGCACCTCATCGTACCGGATCAGCTCCATGTGGAAGGAGCCGCGCCCCCCGGTCAAAGAGGTCAGGTCCTGATCGAACGTCTCCATCTCCGCGAGGGGGACCTCGGCCTTGATCTTCTGGGCGCCCCGGAACGGCTCCATTCCCTGGGGCCGCCCGCGCCGGCTCGACAGATCGCCCATCACCGACCCCGCGAACTCCTCGGGCATGATCACTTCCACCGACATCATGGGTTCGAGGAGAGTGGGCCGGCACTTCGCCACCGCGTCCTTGAAGGCCAGGGACCCCGCCACCTTGAACGCCATTTCGGATGAGTCGACGTCGTGATACTGACCGTCGGTCACTTCCACCTCGAAATCGACCATGGGACACCCGGCGATGACCCCCCTCTTGCGGCTTTCCTGGATGCCCTTCTCGATGGCGGGCAGGAAGTTCCTGGGGATCGATCCGCCATGCGTGCCGTTCACAAAGCGGAAGTCCTCGCCCCGCGGCAGCGGACGCATGGTGATCTTGCAGTCGCCAAACTGCCCGTGCCCACCCGTTTGTTTCTTGTGTCTTCCGTGGCCGTCCGCCGAGCCCTTGATCGTCTCGTGGTACGGAATGGTGGGTCGCCTCAGATTCACCTCCACCTTGTAGCGCTTTGCGAGTTTCGCCACCACGGTCTCGATGTGGAGTTGCCCCAGCCCGCGAAGGAGAAGCTCGTGGGTTTCGGAGGCCTGTTCGAGACGCAGGACCGGGTCTTCCTCCATCAAACGGTGCAGGGCCACCACGATCTTGTCCTCGTCGCCCCGGTTCTTGGCGCTGATGGCGAACGTGGTCAGGCTCTCCGGCCAGTCGATAGGGGGGAAAGTGATCGGGTTGGCCTTGTCGGAGAGGGTGTCCCCGGTGTGGGCTTCCTTGAGCTTGGCGATCACCCCGATGTCTCCGGCGATCAGTTCGGTAGCGCTGGCCAGCGTCTTTCCGACCACGTGCGAGAGGGCCCCCACTCTTTCCTGGACGTCGCGACTCGCCACCGTGATGGTGAGGTCGTGATTGAAGCGTCCGGAAATGACCCGCACGAACGACAATCGCCCGGCGTGTGGATCGGAGATGGTCTTGAATACGATCGCCGAGGCGGGGGCGCTGGTGGAGGGCCCCCGGGCTTCCTCGCCTTTCAGTCCCTGGCCCTTGACCTCGGGCCGGTCGGTGGGGCCGGGGAGATAGGCGACGATGGCGTTCAGGAGTTGGGGCGCGCCGATGTTCTTGAGCGAAGAGAACGGAACCACGGGAAAGAGCTGGCCGCGATGGCACGCTTTCTTCAGGCCCGCGGCCAGTGTCTCGGGGGTCAGGGTTCCCTTGTCGAAGAACTCCGCCATCAGAGCTTCGTCGGTTTCCGCCACCTGCTCGACCAGTTCCTGACGGAAGCGCGTGGTCGCCTCCTCCAGATCCTTCGCCATTTTTGTTTCGCTGAAGCTCCCGCTTTCATCGTCCTTGAACGTAAAGGCCTTCTGGGTGACCAGGTCGACGACACCCACAAACGCCCCGGCCTCGCCCAGGGGGAAGGCGATGGGCATCACGGTTCGGCCGAAGGCGGTGCGCAGGGCCTCGACGGTGTGGCCGAACGAGGCATTCTCGCGATCCATTCGATTGACGACGAAGAGCCGGGGGAGATCGGCATCCTCGGCGGCGTGGAAGAGCCGATGGGTCTGCACCTCCGGTCCCGACACCGCGTCCACCACTTCGATGGCGGCGTCCGCCGCCCGCAGAGCCGACAGGGCTTCGCCCACGAAGTTGGCGTAGCCCGGCGTATCGATGAGGTTGATCCTCGTATTCGCCCAGTCGCCGCTTGCGACCGACGTCTGAATCGAGATGTGCCGCGCGATCTCCTCCGGGTCGAAATCGGTGGCGGCGGTCCCGTCGGTCACCCGGCCCAGCCTGGGGGTGACTCCCATAACGTGGAGGGCAGTGGCGACAAGCGAAGTCTTCCCGCATCCTCCGTGACCTACGAATGCCACGTTCCGGATCTGGGCGCTCTCGAAAGACTTCATAAGACCTCCATGGTGGTCCGGGATCGAGCCCCGGCCAGGAAAAGATTTATCGATGCGGGCTCATCAACTGAGCGACATCTTAGCGAAGGGGGCTTAGCCGTCCGGAGCGGCGGGCGGCGCTTGATGGGATTCGTCTCAGGAACGACCAAGACGCCCTAAGATTGAGGCTTCATGTGGTTTTCCGAGAAGGCGCTCGTCTTTGTGGACACGCGCAGCGCCGCCCTCGCGATCTACACGGAGGCCCTCTCCGGCCCTCGTCTGCAGCGTTTCGCGGCCGAGCGTTTCGGTTCCCGTGCGCGCCAGGACGCCCTCTTTTCGGACGTTCTCGCCGACTCCAAAGAAGCGGTGGCGCGGCTGTCTCGGGACCTGCGCGCACCCGCCGCGAACGCAACTCTCCTCCTGCCCGTGGGCGCCGCCTTTCCCTCGATCGTCGAGGTGTCCCCCGCCAGGAGGACGTCGGCCCCGGAAGTCGAGGACAACGAAGTGGTGCGTTTTCGCATGGCCCCCCTTCTGCCGTTTCCCGTCGCCCTGGCCGAGATTCGGACGGAAACCTCGGGCTCGATCAGAACGGGCGCAGTCCTGGCGCAGGCGATGCTCAAAAGCACTCTGGCCGAGAGCGAAGGAACCATGAAGGCTCTGGGCTTCCCGGGAGTCAGAGTCACCTCGGCGCTGTCCGCCGCACTACGCGGACTGCCGCCTCTCGAGGCGGCGGTGGATGTCATCTTTGGCGATTCGGCATGCGCTCTTTTGGTTCGCGACGATCAGGGAGTCATCCAAGCCATCCATATGAGACTCCTGATCGAGGGAGACGACCGGGCTCCGCGGGCGATCGACGAGGCGAGGCGCGCGGCCGTTGGCGTGCGAAAGATCCGTGTCCTGGGTGAGGATGTGAGTTCTCTCGCCGGCCACGCGGGCGACACTCCCGTCCTGCCCGCCTTCGACAGGCCCGAACTCCGAGGCGGGGCCGACCCTCAGGCTTTTCCTTTCCTCGGGGTTTTCCACCCGGGACCGAGACGATGAGCCTCGGGCTTCCCGAGTTCGGTTCCCGCGGTCGCGAATCTCGCGGCGGGGTCTGGCGCGTGGTCAGGATCGCCGGGTTCCTCGTCTTGGCCTACGTCTTTGGGGTTGCGTTGATCGAATGGCGTTTCGCCTCGGCGTCGAGCGCGTCCCTCGAGAAGGCGAGAGCGGCGGTGGCGCTTTCCGGCAAGACGGCCGAGGACACCAGGCGAACTCTGCAAAAGGCTCCCGACGTGCTCATAGCCGCCGCCAGTGTCGAGTCCTCGCCGGAGCAGGTCCTGAAAGACATCCAACAGGTCCTGCCGGAGGGAGTTTTCATCGTCGGACTCAGGATCGAGTACACACCAGACGCCCTGGCCAGACTGGATTTCACGGTGGTGGCCCGGACCCCTAACGCCTACGATCGTTTTCTCGCGGCGCTCGGGAAGTCGAAACACTTTGACGCCATAAGGCCCGGCTCCGAGAGCCGGCCCGGCCTCGTCCGCGCCAACGTGCTCGCCACTCACCGCCCCGAGGGCGCGCGGCTGCAAGGTGCGGCGCGATGAGACGCCGACTCAGTCGGGCAGTTGCGGCGGTTCTGCCCTGGCTTCTGGCCGGGCTCGTCTGGTTCGGGGTGATCCCGTCGATGCGAGCCGAACAGGAAGACCGGCTGGCCCAGCAGGCGCGGGCTCGGCGGGACCGGCTGAACTCCGACCGGGCCGTGAGGGATGCTCAGGCGCTGCGCACGCGTATCGGCACCGCCCTCGGTTCAGCCTGCCGAGCCTCGGCCGATCCCGCGGCCTTGCGTCAGCGAACCGTGGCCGCCACGTCTGGCCTGGCTCTCTCGCCCGTGACCCTCGCCGTCACCGGCGGACCGGACGGCGGCGCCCTGGTCGATGCGCAAGGTTCCCGCAGTGCGGTGCTCGGACTTGTGAAACGGCTGGGCGACCCAGGGCGAGGGAGCTTCCTTCGCCTGCTCACCCTTCGCGAGAGAGACGGTCGATGGAGTGTTTCCGCGGCTACGGGGGTCCTTCAGTCCCTCCCTGGCGGGATCGTCGGCGCTCGCCCGAATTGTTCGGATCTTCCGGATCCCGGGGCCGCCGAGGCGGCCCGGCCCGCGCCGCCTTCAGCGCGCCCGAAGCTCGCGGCGACCCGGTCGACGCCCAATACCTCCAAGCCCCCGGCCCCCCTGAAGGCGCCTACGGCTGAGCCCCCGCCCCCCCTCACATTGGTCGCCTTCCTCGTGGCGGAAGGGAAGAGCCGGGTGTCAATACGGGCGGGCGGGCAGGTGCGCGTCCTCGCGGTGGGGGATCAGATCGACGGGTGGACGTGCATCTCGATCGACCGCGATGAGGGCGCGGTGTTCATGTCCCAGGCCAAGGGGCGCTTGGTTCTGAAAGCCGTACCGTAGCCCCCTGGAAGCGACGGGCGATTTGCCCGCCGGTTCGAAAACGCGCGCGCCCTGGTCACCATTCAAACCGGCTTCACGCTCTAAGCTTCGTCGATGATCAGCACGACCTTCGCCTTGATGGCGCTTCTTCAGGGATCGTCCCCGGCCCCCCAGAACCCGGCTCGCGGCGGATCCTCCGACCCCTTCCTCCTCCGCGCGCAGGCCCTTTTGAAAACATCGCCGCTCATCGATGGTCACAATGATGTGCCCTGGGCGATTCGCATCTCCAAAGAGAAGCCCTTCGACGTCGAGGCCTACGACCTTCGAAAGAAGGCGGCGGGGCAAACCGACCTTCCCCGGATGGCCCAGGGCATGCTGGGCGGTCAGTTCTGGTCGGTCTACATTCCCGGCGACGACGAAACGAAGAAGCTCGGGTATGCCAGGGCGCAGCTCGAGCAGATCGATATCGCGAAGAGGGTTATCCAGAAATACCCCGACCGGCTCGCCCTCGCCCTCACGTCGTCCGAGGTCCTGCCCATCTTCAAGCGCGGCAAAGTCGCCTCGATGCTGGGCATGGAGGGCGGTCACGCCCTCGAGAACTCCCTGGGCGCGTTGCGGGCTTTCTACGCCCTGGGCGTGCGCTATATGACCCTCACCCACAACGTCACCCTGGACTGGGCGGACGCCGCGGCCGGACCTCCGACCCACGGAGGCTTGACGAAATTCGGAGAGGAAGTGGTGCGGGAGATGAACCGCCTGGGTATGATGGTCGACCTCTCCCATGTTTCGCCCGAGACCATGGACGACGCGATTCGGGTCAGCGCCTCCCCCGTGATCTTCTCCCACAGTTCCGCGCGTGCTTTGTGCGACGTGCCGCGGAACGTCCCCGACACCGTGCTGCGCAAGGTTGCGGCGAATGGCGGGGTGGTCATGGTGACTTTCGTGCCCGGCTTCATATCGCAGGACCTGGTGACCAGGGGCCGGGAGCGGCGCGAGGCCCTGGAAACAAGGCTTCGAGGCGTCACCGACGAAGCGGAGAAGAAGCGGATCACCGAGGCCGTCAACGCTCAGTTCAAGGCCAGGAACGCGACCCTCTCCCAGGTCGCGGACCATATCGAGCACATCCGCAGGATCGCCGGCCTCGACCATGTGGGACTCGGAGGCGACTACGACGGCACGGACGAACTGCCCGATGGCCTCGAGGACGTGTCGAAATATCCGGATCTCCTGGCCGAACTCCTCCGCCGGGGCTGGACGGACAACGACGCCCGGCAACTGGCGGGCGGGAACATACTTCGCGCCTGGGCTGCGGCCGAGCAGGTCGCGGCCCGGCTCAAGACCGAGCGTCCGGCCTCCGCCGCCACCATCGAAGCCCTCGATGGGCCGGGCAAAGAGTAAATCCCGATAAGATCCGTCGACGACGATGAGCCGGGACCGAGTTCAGACGTACGCCGACCGCCTGCCCCCTGTGGTGCCGAAGGTGGAAGAAGATATTGAAGGTCTGTCCGACGAACTGGTGGAGATCCTCTATCCGGGCCGGCGGCCCAAGCCCTTCGCCCTGTCGGTGGTCTTCGACGATTCGGAAGACGAGGCGGTGGTTGAAGCGAAGCGCCTCTGTGCCCGGGCCGCCGCCTTCAGCACCTTCAAGGAGGGGTCGCTCACCCGACATCGCGCGGATTTTCGGACCGAGCACGCATCCCTCCTGCGGGACGTGGCCACGCGGGTGGCCGCCCGTCCGGGCAGCGAAATCCTCATCGCGGGCAAGAAAGCGCCCTACGGCCACGAACTGTGGCTGCCCCTCATGTCCTTCTTTGTGACGGAATGATGGTCCGGACCAGGCACCTGGACGGCCGGCGCCCGCGATGAGCGCCATCGAGGAAGACCTCGCGAAGATCGAGGAGGGAACCTTCAAGCTTCAAAAGGAGTGGGAGCGTTTCTTCTCCGGCCAGGAGCGCAAGGCCCCGTTCGAGGCCAAGCGGCGCCTCGAACACCTCATCCGCCGGTATCTCGGCGTCGAGATCCGCAACAACGTGGAGCGCTTCCGGTTCCAGACCCTGACCGCGAAGTACAACACGCTGTCCGACATGTGGAATCGCAAGCTTCGGGCGATCGAGGAGGGCCGGCCCCTGTCGTCGTCGCAGGTGAAGCAAGTGCGCGAGGCCGCGGCGGAGGACACTGCGGCGACGTCGGTTCCGGAGGAGCCGCCGGCGGACGGGTCGATCAACGGCGAACCGCTCCCGCCTCTCCGCGCGGTGGTCCGCCTCAGCACCCTTCGCGAAGACGAAGAGGGTGTGAAGGAGCTCTACGAGCAGTTCCGAACCGCCCGGGTCTCGGCGGGCCAGCCGGAAGTGAAGTTCGAGTCGTTCCGAAAACTGATCACCCAGCAACGCGATCGCCTGCTGCAGGAAAAGGATGCGGTGGCCGTCGACTTCCGCATCGCCTTGCAGGACGGAAAAGTGGCGCTCAAAGCGAAGCCCGTGCGAATCGACTGAGCCCTTGAACGGGCGTCGCTCGATCGGTCTTGCCCTGAGTGTGCTGACCCTCGGCTCGCCCTCGGCCGGGGCGTGGCCCGCCGATCTGTCTCAGCGAATCGCGAGGGATGCGCTCAAACTGGTGCCGCAGTCTCTGGCCGAGCTCTTCCTCGTGAACGAGGGGGATATCTTCGCGGAGGCGCGGACCTCCAGCTCGAGGGTTCTTTCGATGGTGTATCTCGATCTCCCCACGGGGCGGCTCACCACACCCACGAAGCTCGCGCTCGGCGAGGAGCTGTCGGAGCGGGCGCAGGCTCTTCAGGGCGAGCACTTCAGGAGCGCCGTGGTGGCCCTCGGCGCCATGTATCGTGTGGCCGTGGATCTTGCCGATCCGGGAGTCGGCTCGCGCCTGGGAAACGACGCCCGGGCGGAGGCCATCCGGCGGGAGTTCTATTCGTTTGTTGCCGCCAACCGGGACAAGATTCCCCTCGTGATCGTGGAGCCGGACTCGCTGCGGATCACCCTCGACGCGGTGCCGGCTTTCCTGGGTGAGGTGGTCGCGAAGGCTTCAACCCAGTCCGCGATGCTCCGGGCCGAGGGGCAGGAGGAGGGCCGGGTGGTGCCCTCCGCGGAGATCGATTTCCGAAGCCCGGTTTTCGCGGTGGCTTCAACCGCTTATTCTCGGTCCGTGAGTGTGGTGGCCGCGACGTGGATCGCCATATGGCGGAGTGCGGGAGGCGATATGAGCAGACAGAAGCCGCCCCAGATCATCAACCCCCGGCCGTCCGAGCCGAATCCAGGAGAGTGACCTCATGGCCGAACCGAAGAAGCGCGCTCTGATTTCCGTCTTTCACAAGGACGGTGTCGTGGATCTTGGCCGCGGCCTCGTGGCCCTCGGCTACGAAATCCTCTCCACCGGAGGCACCGAGGTCGCCCTCGCCGAAGGCGGCGTTCCCGTGACCGCGGTGTCTTCGGTCACGGGCTTCCCGGAAATCCTCGGCGGCCGGGTGAAGACGCTTCATCCAAGAGTGTTCGGAGGGATTCTGGCCAAGCGCAACGAAGAGCATCTCGCCGACCTCGCGAGCGCCTCCATCGGGGAGATCGACGTGGTGGTGGTGAACTTGTATCCCTTCGAGGACAAAGTGGCGAAGGGCGCTGCCTTCGACGAGGCCATCGAGAACATCGACATCGGCGGGCCGTCCATGGTTCGGGCCGCGGCCAAGAACTTCCAGTCGGTGTGCGTGGTGGTGGACCCGGCGGACTACGGCCTTCTCCTGGAACAGCTCGCCCATCAGAAGGGCGTGGCCAGCGCCACCCGGCTGTTCTTCGCGCAGAAGGCGTTCCGGCACACCGCCCGATACGAGGCGGCGATCGCCCAGTACCTGGGCGAGATCGAGGAGGTGGACGGCGCCTACGCGAAGGCGGGGGGCGATAGTGTTTTTCCCTATCGCCTGAACCAGAGTTTCGAGAAGGTTCAGGATCTGCGCTATGGCGAGAATCCTCATCAGCGCGCGGCCTTCTATTCCGACATGGGTTCGACCATGTACTCGGTGGCGGCGGCGCGGGTGCTCCAGGGCAAGGAGCTCTCGTTCAACAACATTCTCGATCTGGACTCGGCCTGGCGCCTGGTCACCGACGTGGAAGGCACCGCCTGCGCCATCATCAAGCACACGAATCCCTGCGGCGTCGGCCGGGGCGTCTCGCTGGAGGACGCGTTTTCGAGAGCCTGGGACTGCGATCCCACCTCCACCTTCGGGGGCATCATCGCTCTGAGTCAGAGATGCGACGGGGGTGTCGCCGCGAAGATCACGGCTTCGTTTTTCGAGGCGGTGATCGCTCCCGGGTTCAGCGCCGAGGCCAAGGCGATTCTCGCGGCCAAGAAGAACCTTCGCGTTCTCGACATGGACGTCACCTCCATTCATCGCGTGACCGGCTTCGATCAGAAGCGGGTCATGGGCGGCGTGCTCGCCCAGGAGTGGGACATGTCGCGGTTCGAGCGGGCCGGGTGCGACCCGGTGAGCAAGCGTAAGCCGTCGCCCGCGGAATGGGAGGCCCTCGGCTTCGCGTGGAACGTGGCCAAGCACGTCAAGTCCAATGCCATCGTCTTTGCCACCGCCGATCGGACGGTCGGGATCGGAGCAGGCCAGATGAGCCGGATCGATTCGGTGAAGATCGCGATCCAGAAGGCCCAGAGCCCGCTCACCGGGACGGTGGTGGCTTCGGATGGGTTCTTTCCCTTTCGCGACAACGTGGACGCCATCGCGAAGACGGGTGCTGTCGCCATCATCCAGCCCGGCGGTTCGGTGAAGGACGAGGAAGTGGTGAAGGCCGCGGACGAACTCGGCCTCTCGATGGTGTTCACGGGAGTCCGCCACTTCAAGCACTGAAGACCGGCCGGCCATCACGAGCCACGGGACGGGCCAGCGTCTCTGACTGTTCAGGAGAGAGCCACGGCTCAACGGTCCCTGAGCTTGCGTGCGCTGAGCTAGTCGAAGCGTCGAAGGGTGGTCCCTGAGCCTGTCGAAGGGTGGTCCCTGAGCTTGTCGAAGGGTGTTCACCGAGCTTGCCCGCGCTGATCTGGCCCGCACTGAGCCTGCCGAAGTGTCGAAGGGGGTCCCTGAGCTTGCGTGCGCTGAGCTCGCCCGCACTGAGCCTGCCGAAGTGTCGAAGCGTCGAAGGGACCGTCACTGGTGGTTTAGGCCGCACGACCTTTTTCGTGGTGGCCCGCGGGGCCGGGGCTGATGTGGGTCGCCGCGTCGGGTACGGCTCCTTCGTCGCCACTTCGCTGAAGACACTTCGGGATCGTGTGGCTCCTCCCTCGCCTCGCCACGCGCGAACGTTCCAAACGGACGGCAGTGACTCGCGCTCGACGCCCCGCCGCGAGCGACCCACCTCAGCCCGCGGCCCCGCTCCGTTCTCGCCAAATCACATTCCCGACAAACGGTCCGAATCGGGCTGTGCATGTACGGGTCTCTCGCAATCCGAGACCTACATTCTCGAGAGCAACTGACTAGCCCGATGCGGCTACGACCAGAATTCGTCCCAGGCGTGGACGTCGTAGATGTGCTCCCTTCCGTCAACAAGCTGTCCGTCCTTGAACTCAAAGACGATGCAGCAGCCCACGTCCAGTCGCTTGGCCCCCCGCTCCGCGGTGTTGCGATGAATACCGACCACGCGGCCGTCATCACTGGTGAGAACGTGCAGCAGTGTCGCTTTGAAGGTCCCTTTGGTCTCGCCCCCGTACCGCCCGAATTGGGCGAAGGTGGCATCGCGGCCCTTGTAGTCGCCTGCGATGGGGCTTCGTCCCGGCGTGTGCCACGAGGCGCTCTCGTGGAAGATCTCGGTGAGCGTCTTCATGTCGGCTGAGTTGAACGCCGCGTAGCCGCGTCGCACGCTCTCGGCATTTCTTTCTGCGTCGGTCATGGTCTGGTTCTCCCTTTTTGGTAGTGATCGACTTCTTGAATTCTCTGGACGGTCCCCGTCAGTATCGAAGGTCGAGAGTTTGGTTTCAAACCCGTCGAGTGTCAACGGCTCTGCGGCGCTTCCGAAGATCCGAAGGGAAGGCGCCCATCACCCAGGTGCGCCCAGGCGTTTGTCGTTCCGATCAAGTAGGTCAGGCCGATGAGGAGGGCCGCGAGCGAGAAAGCGAGGTACCGGAGCGGAACCGCGTCGCGGTATCCCGAGAAGAACCAGACCAGTTGAGGCTCGAGAACAAGTCCTCTCAGCGTGTGGGCTTGGTTGACCCTGGGGCACGGCTTGGACGTCGCCGTCGCCGGTACTTCCAGCGCCGCTGCCGTCGGCCGCGGAGTGGGAGGCCCTCGGCTTCGCGTGGAACGTGGCCAAGCACGGCAAGTCCAACGCGATCGTCTTCGCCACCGCCGATATGACCGTCGGGATCGGAGCGGGCCAGATGAGCCGGATCGATTCGGTGAAGATCGCGATCCAAAAGGCCCAGAGCCCGTTGAAGGGGACGGTGGTCGCTTCGGATGGGTTCTTCCCGTTCCGCGACAACGTGGATGCCATCGCGAAGGCCGGCGCCACCGCGATCATTCAGCCCGGCGGTTCGGTGAAGGACGAGGAAGTGGTGAAGGCGGCGGACGAGCTCGGCCTCTCGATGGTGTTCACCGGAGTCCGCCACTTCAAGCACTGAACACCCGTCGGTGGCCCCCGCATCCTCGTGGTTTCCCGCGGATCCCAAGGGCGAGCCGGGCATGCCCTCCAGCGGGAGCGCTCCTTACCTCGAGTTGAACGGTCCGGAAGCGTCGAAGGGACCGTGGGTAGTGGCATAGGCCCCACGAACGTTCGGGAGCTTCACGGCAGGCCGGCTCAGCTACAGCAGACGATCCGACCTTGTGCCGCGGAGGAAGGCGATCTCAGACTCCTTCGTGGTGGCCCGCGTGGCCAAGGGGGCCTTATCGGGCTTGCCGCGGTGGGGACGACTCGCGCGTCGCCACTGTGGATTCAGGCGACTGCATCGTGTGGCTGCTTGCTCGTCTCGGTGGGCGCGAATGCCGGCATAAGGGCCGCGGCGACTCGCGCCCAACGCCCCACTCGCGTGCAACCCGACAAGGCCCCCAAGGCCACGCTCCATCCTCGCTGAATTGGCTGACTCAGAAATCGACGGCGGGGATCTCAGACGATTTGTCGTGCGTCCTCTGAGCGGAGATGGAGTTGGGCCGGGGGCGGGTGGGGTGAGGCCGCGAGGTGTTGTCCTCGAGGTTTTCCCGTTCAGCAGCTTTTTTCGTTCCGATCACTCGGGCTGAGATCCACTCAACGCAACGAAAGAGGAGCCCACCCATGAAGAAGAGTTGCAAAGCGACGCGAGATCTGAAGATCGTCAATCCAGACGCGGCGGGAATCGACATCGGATCAGATCGTCACTATGTGGCGATTCCTGAGGACCGCGGCGGCCGCAGCATCGAGAACTTCGGTTGTGTGACCTCGGAGCTCGAACGGATGGCGAACTGGCTATTGGCATGCCGCATCAAAACGGTCGCGCTTGAATCCACCGGCGTGTATTGGATTCCAGTATGCGACGTTCTAGAAGACCACGGCATCGAGGTTGTCATGGTCGATCCAAGGCAGGTGAAGAATTTCAAAGGCCACAAGACAGATGTTCTTGATGCCGCCTTGATTCAGAAATTCCACAGCCTGGGACTTCTCACTGGCTCGTTTCGCCCGAAGGCCGAGATGCAGGCGATTCGAGACCTCTGGCGATTCCGCGATCACCTGATCAAGGATGGGGCGCGACAGATCCACATCATGCAGAAGAGTCTTGAGCAGATGAATGTTCAGTTGCACAAGGTCATCAGTGATATCACCGGCCTCAGTGGTCTACGCATCTTGCGCGCCATCGTGCGTGGCGTTCGAGATCCCAAGGAACTGGCCAAGCTGCCGACGCGAGGGATCAAGGCCTCGGCCGAAGACATCGAAGAAGCGCTCCGCGGCCACTATCGCGAGCAACACGTGTTCGCGCTCACTCAGGCCCTCTCGATCTATGACTTCCTGCGCGAGCGCATTTTTGGTTAGCGCGTTCCCAGTTGCGAGCAGGCGTTCTTCGTTCCGATCAGGTACGTCAGGCCGATCAGAAGCGCCGCGGCCGAGAAGGCGAGGTGCCGGAGCGGAACGGCGTCGCGGCAACCCGAGAAGTACCAGACCAGTTGAGGGCCGAGGACGAGCCCTCTGAGCGTGTAGACAGTGCCGATACCGATCAGGCCCGCGCGGAGCCAAGGGAGGGGGCGACAGACTCCCGCTCCGGAGAAGGCATAGGCCGCCCAGACCGCGAAGATCATGGTCAGGCCGAACGTGATCGTCGCAGGGCGCCACGAACCCAGCTCCGCCAGTCGTGCCATGCGCTCGCCCGCGCCGAAATAGCGATAAGCGGGCGCCCCCAGGAGGATGATCACCAGGTGAAGCGCTGCGACCCCGGAACTGAGCGCGCCGGCAAGGTTCAACAACGCGAGCCCGCAGCCGAACCCGGAACTCCAGGTCAACACATCAAACGACTGCCGGACCTTCCGGCGTTCCCGTCCGCTTCGTCATGTTCTGGACGCCCGTCTCGGTGATGCAGATGACTTCCTCGTGACGGATCCCTCTTGCGAAGAGCATAGCGGCGTCGAGCAAGTGTCGGCGACCGAAGTGTGGGCGCCCCGCCCGGGTTGCCGCGTGGAGCTGACCGGCGATCCGCAAGCCGGCGAGGCGCGCGAGGTTCACCGGCTGCTGCCGTGAGGGTGACCGCCACCGCGGGGTCCAATTTCATCGCGCTGGCCAGCGGCCTGGGTAGGTCGGTAGCTCGTAACGTGCGCTCCGCCCAGCGCCCGCGAGCACGAGACAGTCCAGAGTCACGAGTTCAGCGAGATCGCGTTGCGCAGTTGCCGGGCTTGTCTTGGAGAGACTCGCATACTTTCGATTGGTCAGTCCGCCGACGAATCCACCGGGGCCGGCATTGAGCAAGGCATTCAGCGCTTTCTTTTGGCGCTCGTTGAGTGGCTTTTGTGCGTGTTGCACCCAGTAGCGGGCTTTGAAAAGCACGTTCTCCACAATCTTCTGGCTCGACTTTGCCGCCGACTCCACTTGTTCCAGAAACCATTTGAGCCAGGGCGTCACATCCAGGCCGCCGCGCGAAAGATCGCCGAGTGCCTCGTAGTAGTCGTCGCGCACCGCCTCGAATCGGGCCGACATGCTGTACAGACGCGTGGACCGACCCTCGTCTTGGGCTAGCGCCCGGTCGAGAAGAGCGCGCCCGACGCGGCCATTCCCGTCCTCGAACGGATGGATGAGTTCGAACCAGGCATGCGCGAGCCCGGCGCGAAGCAAGCCATTGAGATCATCCGGTGGTTTGTTGAACCACTTGAGGAAGGTCGCCATCTCGGAACCCAGGCGATCACGCGACGGCGCTTCATAGTGTACGCGTTCGCGTCCGATCGGCCCCGAAACGATTTGCATCGGAGCGTTGCCGCGCAACCGGCCCACCCGGATTTCAAGGAGCCCCGATCGTCCGGTCGGAAAGAGCGCCGCTTGCCAGTCGCAGAGTTTCTTGAGCGTGAGGGGGCGATCGTACTCGCGGGTCGCGTCCAGCAGCACATCGACCAGACCTTCCACTGAACGAGATGAAGGCGGAAGGCTCGCCGTCTTCAGGCCGAGTCGGCGCGCGAGAGAACTGCGTAGCGAATTCGGGTCGAACTTCTCCCCTTCGATGGCGCTCGTGGCGACTCCTTCCTGGGTCAACACCTCGAGCTGGGCATTGAGGTCGGTGTCCGTGTCGAGCAGTCTCGCCATGCCGGCGACTTCGCCTTGCGCTCCCCGGGCGGCCGCCAGGGGTCCACTCAGGAGTGCGGCGTCCCATCGGAAAGATGGCCAGCCGCCGCCTTGCCAGATCCATTGCTTGAGGTGTTTGGTCGGGATAATCGCCTCATCAGGTGAGGTGATTGTAGCAACTGATGGACTCATACGATGAGGCGATTAGAGGGCGTACTCCCTTCCTCTGCGAGGGAGCGGACGGGAGGTGAGGATCCGCGATCCCGCGGCTCAAACGATGGCCGGATCCTCCGGCGTGCCCGTCCACTTCGTCATGTTCTCGGCCCCGGTTTCCGTGATGAAGATGACGTCCTCGTGGCGGATTCCGATTTCGCCGTAGATGTAGATCCCGGGTTCGTCGGAGAAGCACATTCCGGGGCGCAGTTTCGTGGTGTTGCCGCGGACGAAGTAGGTCCACTCGTGGCCGTCCATGCCTATGCCGTGTCCCACCCGATGTCCGAACATTTCGTAATCGTTGCCGAAGCCGGCGTCGGTGACGACCTTGCGCGCGGCGGCATCCACGGCTTGGCACTCGACTCCCGGCTTCGCGGTCCGGAACGCGGCGTCCTGGGCCTTGCGCACGGTGTCCCAGATCAGGCGCTGACGATCGGTGGGCTTCGCTCCGAAGATGCCGGTGCGTGTGATGTCGCTGGAGTAACCGTGGAGCCTTCCGCCCCCGTCGAGAAGGACCGCGTCCCCGGCCTTGAGAGGCTGCGGGTTGGTGGTTCCGTGGGGGAACGCGGCGTCCTTTCCGAACAGCACCAGCGAACCGCCCGCCATGCCGAGCTTCCGGTGAGCGGCCTCCGAAAGAGAGCCCACCTCATCCTGGGTCATGCCCTCCTTGAGCGAGGCAAACACCGCGCGATGCGCGGCCACCGTGATTTCGCAGGCCCGTCGCATGAGGGCGATCTCATGGGCGTCCTTGATCATCCGGCAGCCCGCGGTGATCGGCGTTCCGTTCACGATCTGCATGGCCGGAGCAGTCTTGCCGATGTTGTCCGCGAACGTGAAGGGCATGGTCTCTTCAATGCCGATCCTGCCGGTGGTGACGCCGCGGTCCTTGAGGATCGTGGCCAAAAGCGCCGAGGGCGACTCGTGCTCCTCCCAGGCGCGCACATCCTTGCCGATCTTCACCTGCTCGAGCGCGCGCGCCTTTTCGAATGCGGGCGTCACCCAGGCCGGATCGCCCTCGCGGGTGATGACGCAGCCGAAGAACCGCTCGGAGAGTCCCCACCGCGCGCCGGTGAAGTAGTTGAGCGTCGTTCCCGAGGCGATGACGAGCGCCTGCATCCCCGTCTCGGCCAGGAGGGCCTGGGCCTTCGCGATTCGGACCTTGCGCTCGTCCGTGGAGATCGGGGCGACGCCCGCGGTCATCGAGTTGAGAGCGGCGATCGGGCCGGGGAGCGCTTCCGGGCTCGACTGGGCGCTTGCGGAGGCAGGGCCTGCCGCCTCCAGGGCGGCGCCGATGGCGGCAGCACCGGAGACTTTGAAGAAGTCGCGACGATCTTGGGAACGGGCGCTCATGAGGTGTGGCTCCTTGGTGAGAGTTGAGTGCGCAGGTGCTTCGGCGGACAGCCTGGCTAGGGCGCCGCGAAGAAGGCCGACATGAACCGGTAGAAGTTCCAGGTGTCGACCTTGGACGAGAGTTCGAACGTCGAGTGCATGGAGAGCAGGGGAACACCCATGTCGATCACCTCCATGTCCCAATCGGAGAAGAACACTCCGATGGTGCCGCCGCCGCCGACGCCCACCTTCGGAGTCTGGGTCTGCCACGGGATGGAGGCGCGATCGAGGATGCCGCGGATCCTTGCGATGAACTCGGAATTGCCGTCGAAACCGCGACCATAGCGCTTGATCGCCGGGCCGAAGCCCATCTTCGCGGCGTTCGTGACTTCACTGGTCGACCCGAAGAGCGGATTGACCCCGTCGTTGGTGTCGGCGGAGATCACCTCGGTGGCGCGCAGGGCGAGGCGGAGATCGAGGTCGGTGTAGTCCTTGCCCTTCTGGGCGGAGATGAGGCGCCCCACCATGTTGTTGAAGAACTGCGACCTCGCCCCGGTGTTGTTCACGGAACCCGATTCCTCGTGGTTCGTAAGGTAGGACACGACGGTCTTCTTCGGCGTGCCCAAGAGGTCGATGGCCGCGCGGATAGCACAGTAGGACGAGAGGCGATCGTCCTGACCGTAGCCGCCGGTGAGGCCGCGGTCGATACCGACATCGGCGGGCATGCGAGCGGGAACGAGATGCAACTCGCCGGAGACGAAGTCCTCCTCTTTGACGCCGTAGCGGGCGGTCATCTCCTTCATGACCGTGGCCACGAGGGAGCCCTCAGTGGGGATGCTCGCGACCACCGGATCGAGCTCCTCCGCCTCGAGAACGGTCTGGTATGTGCGGGTTCGCAGAGGGGTGTCGGAATGAGGCGCATTGTCCGGGATCACGAACACCGGGTCCGTGTCCTCCATGCCGATGGACACGTCGATGGTCTTGCCGTCGGTGGTGTCGATACGACCGATCAGGGCCATGGGTTCATTCGCGTACTGATAGCGCTTGATCCCCCCGTATTCGACGGTGTTGAACATGGCCACCGCCCCGGCCACGTAGATCGGGCGCGCTTTCAGGTCGAGGTGCGAGGAATCGTGATGGGTCGCGACCACTCGAAGTCCCAAGGCCATGGGGTCGGAACCGACGACGACCAGCATCACGCCCCGGTCCCGGCTGTTCACGATCAGCCTGGCCCCCGCCTTCACCTGCGACGGAGCTCCGAACTCAACGAAGCCCGCGGCCTTCGCCTGCCTCATCACCTCTCGGGTGGAGAAATACGCGCTGCGCGCGGCCTTGAGGTAGGCCTTGTATCCATCGTTGAAAGTGAAGATCTCCTTGCGCTGATCCACGGTGGCGAGCTCCCACCCGGTCTTCTTGCCGTCCCACACTGTCTTGAGCGGTGACGGGGAGGCGACCGGCCGGGCGTCCTGAGCGCCGGCCAGGGCGGTGGCCAGGGAGAATGCGAGGGTGAGGCCGGGCAGAGGGTTCATGAGGAACTCCGGGAGCAGAGGGGAACGAGCCATGGTGAGGCAGTCTATTGGGGTTCGGGTGGCGTAAGAAGGTACGCCGTTTGTGTCTTGTCGAAGCCGGTCGCGACAAGGCCGCGCGCGAAGGCGGCCCTCAGTTCTCTCTCGACCCTTTGCTGCTCGATCCGGGCCAGGCCAGGCTCCCGACCGACCAGTTCGTTCCAATGCTTTGGAATGGCGACGGTGGCCTGGGCGGGGAGGGGACCCTCCGGCTCTCCCCGGGAGAGGGCCGCCACCCGGGGGGATTGGAGCGCCCAGGAACTGAGCAGCCGGTCGGTGGGGAGGCCGTGATGGAGAGCGGAGGTGGTGACCCCATAGAAATTGCTCACGTACTCGCGGACGGTGGCGCCGAGGAGAGCCAGATTGAGGTGGGCGTTCCCCGCCTGCATGGGGTCGAAGGTCCAGGTGATTCGGCGAATGCCCATCCGTAGAGCGTGGTCGCGTTGAGCCCACTTGAGCCGCTGGCCGACTCTACCGCTGCGAAACCGCGGACGCACTCCCAGCATGTCGGAATGCCAGAAGACTTCGCCGTCGACGTAGGCGGGGAAGGCGTAGGCAAAGCCCGCCACCACGCCGTCCTCGGTCTCGGCGATCAGAACCGAGGCGCCGGCGTGCCTGCTGGCCTGGAGATGGAGGCGACCCACGATCTCCAGATCGTCGCCGTTCCAGACCTCGCGCTGGATGAGACACACCTCGTCGAGGTCCCGGTGCGATGAGGCTTCGCGAATGCGCATGGAGTTCGGGTTCAGCATTGAGCGGGGAGGGAACTCTAGCCGGAACCCGGCATCTGGCAAGATGGGTGAAGGATGAACCGACTCGGGCGTTTGTGGAGGGGCGATGCGGGGGGGCGGGAAGTCCTGGCTCTCGGTCTGCCCCTCATTCTGTCGATGATGTCGGTGACCATCCAGCACTTCGTGAACCGGATCTTCCTCACCTGGTGGTCGACCGAGGCGGTGGCCGGCGTGACCACGGGAGGCTTTGCCATCTACGTCCTGACCGGGCTCTTCAACGGCACCGCGGAATACGCGACACCCTTCGTCTCCCAGTATGTCGGGGCGAAGCGCGAGGACCGAATCGGCGCCGTGGTCTACCAGGCTGCGTACTTCGCGGCTCTCGCCGGCCTCCTCGGTCTGGGCCTTTCCGCGTTCGTGACCCCGCTGTTCGACGCGGTGGGCCATGCGCCGGCCATAAGAGTCCACGAGATCGCCTACGCCCGCATCATGCTTCAGGGAACGTTTCCGGTGGTTCTTATGGTCGCGTTTTCGACGTACTTCGCGGGGCGCGGCCGGACGAAGGTCGTGCTCGCCGTGACCATGGCCGCGACCCTCCTCAACGTGATCTTCGATTGGGTGTTCATCTTCGGAAGATTTGGCGCCCCCGCTCTCGGAACCGTGGGTGCTGCGTATTCCACCATCGCTAGCCAGGCCATAGGCGCCCTGCTCTATCTCGTGCTGATCCTGAAGGCCCCCGAGCGGGTCGCTCATGGCTTCTCCAACTTCCGGTTTCAACCGCGTCTCTTCTGGCGCCTGCTGAAGCTGGGCGTGCCCTCGGGCCTGCAGCCGTCGCTCGAGATCCTGGCTTTCACACTCTTCATGTTCGTCATCGGCAATATCGGCGTAGCCCCTCTCGCCGCCACCGCGATCGCCTTCAACCTCAACACCATCGTCTTCCTGCCCGCGGTGGGCCTTGGCTACGGCGTCTCCACCCTGGTCGCCCGCTACCTCGGAATGCACAGAGAGAGCCTCGCCGACCGCGCGATCAAGTCGGGCCTCGTCATCTCCCAGATCTACATGATCGTCTGCAGCGCCGCCTACGTGCTCCTGCCCGGGTTCCTGCTGGCTCCCTACGCCGCGGGCGCCGACCCGGCGAGCTTCGGAGAGGTCAGCCGAATTGCCACCGTACTCCTCCGCTTCGTCGCCTTCTATTCCATTTTCGACATGGTGAACATCGTCTGCGCGGGGGGGCTCAAGGGAGCGGGGGATACGTGGTTCCCCATGACCGCGACGGTGGCGATTTCGTGGGTGGTCATGCTGATCCCGACCTGGTGGTTCTGCGTGCGCGGTGGTCAGGGCGTTTACATCGCCTGGGTGTTCGCTTCGCTCTATGTGATCGTTCTGGGCGTCGCCATGTTCGTCCGCTATCGTAAGGGTGCCTGGAAGAGCCTTCGCGTCATCGAATCGGACGCCTCGCCCCCGCTCGATCTCCGCGATTGAGGACCAGGACTCGCCAGACGATTCGCGGGCACACCGGAACGGCATGACTTCCATTCTTCGCCTTATCCCTCGCGCCGCCATGGCGTTTTCCGCCGTGGCGCTTCTCACCGCGTGCCTGGGGAGCGATCCCGCGAAACTTTCGGGCGGCCGCTTCTTCTCGGACGGGGCCACCTATTACTCGATGGGGTGGAGCCTGGTGCGGGACTTCGATCTCGAATACACCGCGAGCGACCTGGCTCGGGTCAAGCGCGAGTATCCGTCCGGGCCGAGCGGCATCTTTCTGAAGCGGACGGCCGGGGGGGTGTCTCTCAGCGCCTCGGCTCCCTCGTTCGAGCGGGGGGCCGCCGAGGCGAAGAAGATCTATTTCGGCAAGGCCATGACATATCCGGTCCTGGTCGCGCCCTTCCTGGCCATCCTCGGGACCCGGGGGTTCCTGGTCCTGAACGCTTTGTGTCTCATGGTCGCCTGGGGGTGCGCGTTCGTCGAACTGAGGAGGCGTGCTCCCGACCTCGTGGCCGGGTTCGCCTCCGCGGCCCTGATCCTCGGCACCATCGCGCCCATCTACATCTTCTGGCTTCAGCCCGAGCTCCTCAATCTCGCCCTCATGTCCCTGGCCCTCCTCGCCTGGCGCCGCGATCGACCGATCCTGTCCGCGGTCCTTTTCGGCATCGCGGGCTACACGAAACCCACCCATCTGCTCATGGCCGCCCCTCTCGGCATAGCACCCCTCTTCGGGGCAGGGCCATTGGGGCGGCGTGGGGTCGAGGTCCTGCGGCGAGGAGCGGTGATGATCGGGTGCGCGGCCGCTCTGTTCGGCTTGAACACTCTCGTCACCGGCGAGTGGAACTACCAGGGCGGAGAGCGGAAGACGTTCGGCTCGGAGTTCCCGTTCGATCGCAACGAACTCAGGGACGTCACCTTCGGAAACAGCGGCGAATGGATGACCACGATGAAGCTCGGTCCGCTGGAGAAGGGCGAAGCAGAGAGCCGCGGCGCCGGGATCGCCCAGTCGGCGGAGGAACTCGGGCAGATGTTCGTCGCCAATCTTGCCGACTTCTGGGTGGGTCGCTACGCCGGGGTGCTTCCCTATTTCGGGCCGACCTTCCTGGCCCTGGTCTTCTTCGTGCTCGTCGGTCCGAGGGAGAAAGAGGGGTGGTTTGCGGTTTTGGCCCTTCTCCTCTTCTATCTGGTGAGCATCCGAATCATTCCCGGTCCGTCGAACTGGTATGGCGGCGGAGGAACCGTGGGCAATCGATACTTCATGGCCGCCCTGCCCCTGGCCGCCTTCTTTTTGCCCAAGGGCCGCGAACTCTTGGTGGCCTTGCTGGGGACGGCCCTCAGCGTGACGTTCCTTCTTCCCGCCTGGCTCCGGCCGGTCGATCATGCCCTCAAACCCTCGCTGCTGGCGAGCCCTCCGGGCGGTCCGCTGACCTACCTTCGCGCGGAACGCGCCATGCTCAACGATCTCTCGTTCTGCACCGACGCCTGGCGGAAGAAACAGCCCTACGACGATGTCCTGGGCGATCCTCCTCTTCATCGACCAGGCTCGCATCATGGTTACTGGCTGTACTTTCCCGACGATGGCACGTTCGGCCGCGAGATCATCCCGGGCATGTTCCGGAACGACGGCGAGCCCCTGGAGGGCTACCGGGTGAAGCGAGGTCTGAGCACCGAGGTCCTGCTCCGCGCGAACGAGCCGGTCGACTGGATCGACGTCACACTCCTCGGCGCGCCAACCGGAGACGACATAGAGATCGAGGCGGGCGGGGCCGCGCAGCGCGCGCTCGTGCCCGCTGCGGGTGCCGTCACTTTCAAACTGCTCCCGGGATCCCCCGTGATGTACTACGACTCGTTCGTCTACAGCGTGAGAGCGCAGTCGCGAGTGGTCGCGCGGTCACGGAATCCGGAGGCTTCGGCCCCCCAGGAGCACGCGCTCATCCGGCTGGCTCTCCACGTCAGCCCGCGCCCTCGACCCTGATTCCCGCGGGATCCCCGCCCGGGGAGTCGGGACCTGCCTATCTGGACGCGCCGAGTGTGAGTTTCACGGTCCGCGTCTTCCCGTCCCGCCAGACCTTCATGGTCACCATGGCCCCCGGTTCGATGTACGACAGCCGTCCCGTGAGGTCGGCCTGGCTTGCCACCGGCTTGTTGTCGATCTCCGTGATCACGTCTCCGATTCGAATCGTGTTCCGGTCGGTGTCGACACCCGAAAGGCCCGCGCGAGCCGCCGCCGAACCCTTCTCGACCCCCTGAATCACTGCCCCCCGGACGCCGAATCGCCGCGCCACGAGGCCGTCGAGCTGGGGGTTCAGAGTCACACCGATCACCGGCCGGCGCATCCGCCCGAACTGGATCAGCTGGGGAACGACCCGACTGATCGTGTCGACGGGGACGGCGAAGCCGATGCCCGCGTTCGCGCCGGAGGGCGAATAGATGGCGGTGTTGACGC
Source organism: Vicinamibacteria bacterium (assembly GCA_031412915.1). Taxonomy (GTDB): domain Bacteria; phylum Acidobacteriota; class Vicinamibacteria; order Fen-336; family JAGNNV01; genus JAGNNV01. The sequence continues at coordinate 31,722 of JANODX010000002.1, forward strand.
CGATGAGGCGGCCCGAGCTGTCGAGGAGAGGACCGCCCGAGTTGCCGGGATTGATGGCGGCGTCGGTCTGAATCACGTCTTCGATAGGTGTGTTGAGGACACTGGTGATGGTTCGCCCCAAGGCACTCACGATGCCGGTGGTGAGGGTGTGGTCGAGACCGAAGGGATTCCCGATGGCGAAGACCTTCTGGCCCACTTCGAGACCGCCGCTTGCGCCCACGGCCAGGGGTTTCAGATCGCCCCTCGATGCTTCGACACGGATGACCGCGAGATCGAGTTCCGGGGCGACGCCCACGAGGGTGCCCGCAAGGTTCTTGTCCTGGAGGGTCACCGTGATCTCGGACCCGCGCGAGCCCTCCACCACCGGCTGAACGACGTGGTAGTTGGTGACGATGTGTCCCGTGTCGTCCCACACGAAGCCCGAGCCCGAGCCCGTGGCCTGCTCGGAAACCGTGCGGCTCCAGAAGTCCATCTGCTGTTCCGTCGTCGTGATGAAGGCCACCGCCGCCTGCGACGCCTTAAAGAGGGCGATCGTCGCTTTCTCATCGGCGTCGAGATTTCTCGAAGCGGGCTCAGGCCGGGTCTGGGCCTCCGCGATCCTGGGGTGAGACACCGCCTCCTTGATGTCGCGGCCGAAATACACTCCCAGGGCAGTGCCGAGGAGAAGGGCGGGGAAGAAGACGCGTCCAAGGCTCATGGCCCGATTCTAGGGTTGGTCTCCGATTGGACCCCAGGAGGAATGCCCCGGTCGCGGATAATCCTTTTGTTCTGGTGATCGAAAACCCTGAAACGTCCGTGTCCTCCTCGAGGTCGAGAGTCTTCCTCTCCATATGGGCGGCCGGCGCGATCCTGCGTCTTGGCTTCGTCTGGCTGGAGCCAACGACTTCACCGGTGGCCGACGAGACCATGTGGCTCATGGCCTTGAACCGGATTCCCGCCGCTCATTTCTCGCCGTTCGCGAACTATCCGATTTTTCATCCGCCGCTCTATCCGTACTTTCTGGCCGCGGTGAATGCGTTGTTCGGCAGCCTGCTGGCCATCAAAGCGACCCAGGCCCTCATCGGAAGTCTCCTGATTCCCGCGGTCTGCCGCATCGCCCTGAGGCTGTTCGGTTCACGGACGGCCCTCGTGACGAGCGCGATCGTAGCTTTCTACCCTGAGCTGATCTGGTACGCCGCCCATTTCTGGTGCGAGACCCTGTTTCTCTCGCTCTTCTGGTGGGCGATTGAACGCGTGGTCGTCGCGGATGAGACCTCGTCAGGCCGCGCGGCGGCGATCGCCGGCGTGCTCTTCGCTCTGGCCATTCTCACTCGGGAAACCCTGCTCTATCTTCTTCCCCTGGCCGCAGTGTGGCTCGCGCGCTCGCGACCACGGGCCCGGCCGGCTCTTGCCATGATCGTCCTCCTCGCCGCATTCGCGGTGGTGGCGCCTTGGACCCTGCGGAACTGGATTCAGTTTCAGGCGTTCATCCCGGTCTCTACCGGCGGAGGACTGAATCTCTATCAAGGGAACGCCGGGATCTCCCGAGGCGAGGTCTACAACGAGTACTACGCGAACGAGGGCAGGGTGGGGCAATACCGGTGGGCGCGGGCCGAGGGAATCAAAGCCATTTGGCAACGGCAGCCGGCCTGGCTCTTCGAGAAGATCCGCGACGAAGGCCCGAGGCTTTTCGAACTCGACTCGCTGGCCTTGATCCACATGAGACGGGGCGCCTATGAGAACTCGGGGTGTGCCGCGTATCGAGGCGTGGCCGCGATCGTTCTGGTTCCGTGGATTCTGATCGCGGTGGGTTCGGTGATGGCCCTTGCCCGCGCCCGGGCGGATCGACCGACGGTACTTCTCGTCGGGCTGTTGATCGCCTATCTGCTGCTTCACATCGCGACCCACGGCTTCTCGCGCTATCGCCTGCCCGTGCTCCCGGCGTTCATGATCCTGACCGGATCGCTCGTCCAACCCGACGGCCGGCGCGGTTGGCCTCCGGGGCGGAGACTTGTTCTCTTCGGACTTGCCGGTGCGTTGTCACTGCTGTGGGCGCCCTCGCTCCTGGACCAGCTTGGTCAGATAGGCTTCGCTTCGCCCCCGGATTATGAGGGCTTCGCGCCCCTTTGCGGGTGAGACCAGCGGTCTCTAGGGCGTCCGCGGGCAGCCCCCCTCGGTGCTTGACGCCTTTTTGGTGCGTGTACACTCCGGCGGCAATGGCGAATGTCAAAGGCGTGCCGTTGAGCCGCGGGCTCAGACGAGTACAAAAAGCCTTCGAGTTTCTCTACTATTCGGCGCTCCGGTCTTTCCGCAGCCTCTTCGGACTCCACACCGCTCTGTCGACCACCGACCGGCGGGTTCTCGACGGCGTGCTCCTGCCTGTGCTGGCCGCCGATCCGAGGTTCAGTCGGGTGATCTTCGTGGGTTGCGACTGGTATACGCAGCACTACGAAGCCATGTTTGCGGGCCGTGACTACTGGACCGTCGAGGTGGATCCTTCGCGCGCCCGCTTCGGCGCCGCCCGGCATCTGATCGCGCCCATGGTCGAAATCGGGAATCGCTTCCCCGAGGCTTCGGTCGACCTCATCATCTGTAACGGTGTCATTGGCTGGGGCTTGAATGACCCGGCGGAGATCGATGCATCCCTTGCTGCCTGCGCAAAATCCCTCCGCCCCGGCGGGGTCCTGCTCCTGGGCTGGAACGACATCGAGGAGAAGCGAGTGGTGGCGCTTAGTTCTATTCCCGCGCTCCGCGGGTTTCTGCCGTTTGCGATCGCCGGGCAGACCGAATTCCGGACCGAAACCTACAATCGCCACACGTTTTCTCTGTTTCAGAAGCCGGAGTCCTCGAATGCTGTCATACCCTGACCGGGAAACAAGGCTCCCGCAAACCGGATGTCCGCACAAGGGGGGACCGGCTCAGGAATTGGAAACGCAGGTCATCGGGCGGGCGGGCTCTGGCTTTCATGAGCGTGCTTTCGTCTCCCCAGCCACACGAACAAACCGGAGGTCGAGAGCAGAACCACGAGGGTGGCGGCGACGATGGAGAAAGCCAGGGCGCTCTCCCGGGGAAGGCCGACCTGCCTGAAGTAGAGGACATAGACGCCTTCGCGAAGCCCCCATCCATTGAACGAAACTGGAATTGCCTGGATCAGAGTGCAAAGCGGGACCATCAGAAGCGAGGTGCCGAGATCGAGAGGAATTCGTAAAGCCCGGGCAATGACGTAGAGGTAGAGCACGCCCAGAAACTGGAGCACGAGGGAGAGAAGGAACGCTTTCACGACCGCGCCTTTGTTCGCCCGGAATGCGTTGACACTCGTCTGGAGGGACGCGAACCGTTCATGGATCCAGGAGAGATGCCGCACTCCTCCTCGGTCGACGAGGGCGGTGACGAATCCGGGGCGCATGAACACGACTCCGAGAAGAAGGAAGAGCACGGTCAGGAAGGAGAGGATGACCCGCGCTCCCGCCAGGCCGCGGACCACCGGACCGCCCAGGAGAAACGCGGGTGCTGCGATGAAGTACAAGGCCACGAAGCCGACGATCCGGTCGAGTGCGGCCACCGCCAGGGATGCGGTGTGCGATCCCGCGGCGCGGGCCGCCTCCCGGACGCGAACCACATCCCCTCCCACGTTGCTGGGAAGGAAGTTGCCGAAGAATGCGGACACCAGGTACGACTGGGTCAGCGCGCCGAAGCTCGACGTGCCGCCGAGAGCGTCGAGCAGGACCTTCCATCGAATCGTGGAGAGGATCACCACCACCCCATAGATCAGGACGGCGACGCCGAAGAACCGGTGATCACCCTCGACGAAATGACGGAGGACCCTGGACAGGTCGACGCTCTGCAGGAGATAGGCGAGGAGGCCACCCGAGAAGCTGACCTTGACGGCGAAGAGGAGAGTGCGTTTCAAATGGGGTATTGAGGCAGGGCAGGATAAACCCCGGAAATCCAGGGAAGGCCGGGTGGCCCGGACCCTCAGCCCGGCTGACGGCCCACGATCAGAACCTGGCAGGGCGTGCGTCCGGCGTTCATCCATAGGCGCAACTCGCCGGGGAGAAGGGTGACGGAGTCGCCGCCGGCGAGGAGGTGCTCGTCGGGCCCGAGGCGGAGCCTGACCTTGCCCTTGAGAACCATGGCGAACTCCTCCATCCGGTGAACGGCGGGATGCTTTCCGCTCCGGCCACCTTGGGCGAGGGTGATCAGGATGGGATCCAGCTGTCGTTGCGGAGAGTGCCGGCCCAGTGATTCGAGTTCCGCGTTCGACCAGGAACTCGGGATACGTTTTCGCTCGGCTCGTTTCAGCACGAGGCCTCCGATCCCGGGTCCGACGGCTGCGAAGAAACCGCCGAGCGTCGTTCCCAGGACGTTCGCGATCTTCTCCATGGAGTGGATCGAGGGCGAAACCTGGCCGTTCTCCAGTTGCGAGATGAAGCTGGGCGAGAAGTCCGTCCGCGCGGCCAGGGCGCGCACGGTCAGGCGGGCCCGCTCGCGCAGGCTCCGGACCTGGTCTCCGACCTGCCGCTGTTTCAGCGTCAGTCGGCTTCGGGGGACGGGCACAGAGTCATGTTACGTGACGATCGGCGAGGCCGCCCCGGCCAAGGACTCGATTCTCTGTTCAGTTATACTTAACAGTGGAACATGGCCATGAACAACCCGACCATTTCGTAATGGCGGTTGTCCCTTCCGGCCCGGCGGCCTCCCCGCCCTTCTTTCCCGCCCTCGACGGCCTGCGAGCCCTCGCCGTGGCCGCGGTTCTGATCTCACACTTCTTCCCGGACCGCTCGGCCATTCAGCTCGCCTTTCACTGGGGCCGCTTCGGGGTGATGCTGTTCTTCGTTCTCTCGGGCTTTCTCATCACCGGCCTGCTGCTGCGTGGGCGCGACGCGATGGCCGCTTCCGGAGTCACCCGGGGAGCGGTCTTCCGCTCCTTCATGGCCCGCCGGATCCTTCGGATAGCACCCATCTACTACCTGGTCGTCCTGGTCGGCTGGTGGGTCGGGTACGGGCCCATCGCCAATCTCCTCCCCTGGCATCTGACCTACACCGGCAATATCGCGCTCACCTATTTCGACAAGCCCCTCGCCCAGGCCACTCACCTGTGGTCCCTGTGCGTGGAGGAGCAGTTCTATCTGCTCTGGCCGATGGTGGTTCTGATGGCTCCGGCCCGGCGACTCGCCGGGATTGCGGTCGCCCTGGTGGTCTTCAGTTTTGGATACGAGGCGGTGGGCGCCCTGAGAGGACGGAGCTTCGAAGAAACACACCTGGTTCTTCAAGGATGCATGGACGCACTGGGCCTGGGCGCGCTGCTCGCGATCTGCTCGCCGCGGGACGGGACAGGCCGAGGATCGGCGGAGAGACTCTCGTTCTGGGCCGCGCTCCTGGGCGCTCCCTTGTTCTTCTTCGCGCAGGGCTTCAGGTACCAGGTCGGGATCCCCGCCACCGATATGTTGCCGTACCGCATCCCGGGGGATCTTGGCATTGCGCTGATGTCCATGGCTGCCGTTTATCTGGCGACGACCACCAGTCCATCGGTCATCCGGCAATTTCTGGAACTGGCTCCGTTGCGGTACATAGGAAGGATCAGCTATGGCATCTACCTATACCACCTGTTTCTGATCCCGATTGGTCGTGTGGCTGCACGGCAATACGGCGTGCCGGAAATGGGGCGAGGGGTCCAGATGTTCCTTATCTACGGCGCGGTTTCGGTCCTCCTCGCCACTGTGTCCTGGTACCTGATCGAGTCGCCCATCAACCGGCAGAAACGCCGATTCCCCTTCCCACCCCGACCCGCCGGGGCTTCGCGGTTGGGCCCCGGTCACAGCCCAAAGCTGTAATAGGCTTCATGGTCCTTCGCCATGAGGATCATTCCCGCGCTCCTGGTTGTCTCTCTCCTCGTTGCAGGGTGCGGTTCTCGATCTACTCCCGTGGCTCCCACCCCGGCGAGCCGGAACGTCACGTTCGCGGCTTTTCTCGACGAGAACCTCAACGGCCTCCTCGATGCCACGGAACTGATCCGCATTCCGGGAGCCGAAGTCTCGTTCGGGGCGACCTCCGGCAAGGGTGCTCCTCTCACCGGTGAAGTCTCCCTGGGTATTCCGCCGACCGCGCAGACACTCTCCGTCAATCCCGCATCCCTGCCTCCTTACTACCGCGCTCCGGGGAGTTCGGTGGTCACCCCTCCTCCCACGGGCTCCCTGAATGTGCCGATCCTGCTGCCGCTCGGCGGAGGCGCCGTGCCCGGGGTGTTCCTCGCCTTCGGAGACAGCATCACCAACGGACAGGCGGCGACGGGTGACGGTCAGGGCTATACCGGACAGCTCCAAGGAATGCTCAACGCGCACTTTGGGAAGGCCCGCGTGATCAACGACGGTGTCGACTCTTCGAACACGGAGAGAGGGGATTCGCGGATCGCAGCCTCGCTCTCCGGAGGTCGGCCCGCCTTCACTCTGATCCTGTACGGAACCAATGACTGGGCGGATTCCCGGTGCGGCGCGCCGCCCTGCTTCACTATCGAAAACCTGCGCTCCATGGTGCGAAAAGTGAAGGTGCAGGGCGGATTTCCCTTCGTGGGCGCCCTGCTGATGACGAACGTGGGGAACGACTTCCGAGCCTCTCCCCAGCGCAACTCCTGGGTGATCGCCCAGAACGAATTCATCCGCCGGATGGCGATCGAGGAAGAGGTGGTTCTGGTCGACCTCCACGCCGCCTTCGAGCGATCCCCCCTTCAATATTCAGAACTGTTCGCCGACTACATTCACCCCTCGGCCGCGGGCTACAAGCTGATGGCGGAGACCTGGTTCGAGGCCATCACCCGGCCGAGCCGATGATGAGCGCGACCGGGACGCGTGCCATTCGACCCGCGCGCTTGTAGCGCACCCCTCCGTTCTACTCCTGCGTTGATTTGCGGTCGCCGAAGCGCCACTTCAGCGCCGGCGGGGTCACAAGGGTGGTGAGGATCACCATCATGACGATCGCCGAATAGAGGCGCGCGTCCAGCACGGGTTGTCCGGCGACGCTCAGGCCGAGACCGATGTTGGCGAAGATCAGGCCCACCTCGCCGCGCGGCGCCATCCCCAGGCCGACCGCAAGGCGATCCACCGGCACGTCTCCCCGCGGCGCCGCGTAGCCCGCCACCGCCTTGCCGATGAGTCCCGCGATCGAAAGCGCGAGCCCGAGGATTGCCACCTTGCCGTCCAGGAGCTTGCCGACGTCCGTCAGCATGCCCATCTGAACGAAGAAGATCGGGGCCAGAAATCCCGCGATGGGGTGGACGAGGTGTGCGAGTCCCTGCTCGCCGCGTTGGACGAAGTCGCGGGAGTGGACTTCCTCCAGTATGAGTCCGGCTGCGAATGCGCCGATGATGGGGGCGAGGCCGAAGAGCGACCCCAGCCAGGCCAGGAAGAAACACAGGGCGAGGCCGGTGGCGAGCAGTGCTCCCGGGCCCCTCAGTTTCGAAGCTCCCTCGAACAGTCGGGGGGCCGCGCGGACGCCCAGCCAGAGCGCGCCGCCCAGGAAAAGGAATGCCTTCACGGTGATCCCCGCGATCGAAGACACCGCGAGAGCCTCGCCCTGCGCGGCCGCGGTGATCGCGCCCGAGATCACGGCCAGGATGATGAGGCCGAGGACGTCGTCCAGGACCGCCGCCCCCAGGATCAGCCGGGCCTCGTTCGACTGTCCGTGGCCGAGGTCCTTCAGCACCCGTGCGGTGATTCCCACCGAGGTGGCGCACAGGGTGGCTCCGATGAAGGCGATCGTGTAGACCGAAGCCTCGGGGATGAGGAATGCTGCGACCCCCACGCCCAGAAGGGCGGGTGCCACGACCCCGGCCACCGCCACCCGCAGCGCGGGCCAGCCCACCTTCATCATCTGCGGAACCGTGGATTCCAGTCCGACCTCGAAGAGGAGAAGCAGCACCCCGAGGCTCGCGAGGAGCGAGAGTTCCGGGCTGCGGGCGGCTCGATCGAGCGCGGGCAGGAAGGCGCGCCCGGCGACCCCGAGAACGATTCCCGCGATCAGCTCTCCGAGGACCGCCGGCTGGCCCACGACTTCAGCCGCGTGGCCGAAGACCTTGGCGCTCGCGAGGATAACGGCGAGGGCCAGGGCGACCGGGACGATCGGATCTCCGGGACCCGCGGCGTAAGCGGGCGTCCCCAAAAGCGCCACCGCCGCGACAAGAAGAAGACGACGCATGCAGTTCCCCTAATGTATTTCGGTTGAGAAGGGAGCGGCCCTCGGCCCGTCTGCCCTCGGTCTCCGGCCGTCCGGGACACTGATGTCCGCGCCGACCTGACGATGCCTCACGATCGGGCATCGTCAACGGGCAAGATATCAGAATGCCGCCGACATTGATCTCGAGTCGTGTGTTTCGCGCTGTCGTCGATCGATCGCGGAACCTTCACGTTCGCGGCTCACCCCGCAAACGGAGTGGTGACCGGTGGCTGAGCTTGTCGAAGCCACCCTCGGCAGCTTGTCGACGTCGTGAGACCCCGCGTTGGGCCGGACTTCACCCGAGGAAACCACCGGAAGCAGCCGCCACGGCCGAATCCGTATCCCGATCCCGCGACTTTTGCGTATAGTCCGCCCGACCCCAAACAACGGAACCGGGACTCCTGGTTCCATATCCGGATTGCCGAGCATTGTTCATCTCAAGACTCCCAGAAGTCTCGCCGAAGCTCCCGCGCCTCGCGCTTCTTGTGGCCGCCCTTCTCCTGGCCAACACTTGTGGTTCAGGCTTGCCTGCGCCCGGGCCGTCGGCCCCTTCCTCCTCGGTCCCAGTCGCGACCCCAACACCCAGACCGTTGAACATCGTGGTGGTCATGACCGACGATCAGGACGCGGTGAGCGCCCGGGATATGCCCCTTTTGCAGTCGCTCGTGGCCGCCCAGGGCGTCACGTTCCAGAACGCGATCGCCGTCACTCCGCTGTGTGGACCTTCGCGGGCGACCCTCCTTTCCGGCCGCTATGCCCACAACCACGGGGTCCGAAGCAACGGTGCATCCCTCGGCGGATACGGCCTCTATCGAGACAGCGGGATGGAAGCCGACTCGGTGCCGGTCTGGCTCAAGGCCGCGGGCTATCGCACCGCGTACCTGGGCAAGTACATGAACGGTTACGGCCCGGGATGGACGTCGAAGCCTCCCGGATGGGACGACTGGCTCGCTTTGACCGAAGCCCACGCGTATGCCGGTTTCACCTTCAACGAAGATGGGCGAGACCAGACGGCGCCCTCGGGGCAATTCCAGACCGACTACCTCGTCACCCGCGCCCTTGAATACCTGAGACGAACCGAGGACCGGGACGATCAGCCCTTCTTCCTCATGGTGGCGCCCTACGCGCCGCACTACGTCGCGAAGTTCGCCGCCCGTCATGCCTCGCTCTTCGACGCGCGCGGCGCGCCGCGAACCTCGGCTTTCAATGAATCGGACGTGAGCGACAAACCGCGGCACATCCGGCGGATCTCCCCGTTCACCACCGCTCAAGTGACCGCGATCGATACCGAGTATCGGAACTCGCTCCGATCGTTGCAGGCGGTCGACGAGATGGTCGAAAAACTCGTGCAGGCTCTGCAGGCCCAGGGGGAGCTCGAAAACACCGCCATCATTTTCACTTCCGACAACGGTTTGTCGACGGGCGCTCACCGTTTCACCGACAAGACCGCGCCCTACGCCGAGTCCCTGGACATACCGCTCTACGTTCGGGTTCCGGGAGGCCCCCGGGGCGTCTCCTTGCCGCACCTGGTCGGGAATATCGACATTCCGGCCACCATCGTGGATTGGGCTCGGCTGCCCCCTACCGCGGCCATCGAGGGCCGTTCGCTCGCGCCTCTGTTCGCGGTTTCACCACCCTCTTCCAGTTCGTGGCGGTCCGAAATGCTCATCGAATACTGGGACAACACGAATCCGGCGACCACCCTGATGCCGACCTATCAGGGCCTGCGCGTCGAAAACGGGGTGGAGTCGGCCCTCTATGTCCTGCACGACACCGGGGAAGACGAGTACTACGACTTCAAGAAGGACCCCTACCAGATGGAGAGTGCGGTGGGAGGCAACCCGCAAACCGTGGCCAGGTACATGGATCGCATGAAGAGCCTGGCCGCGTGCCGTGGCGTCTCGTGTCGATAGGGCTCCCGATTCGGGGCGCGGACTATCGGGGTGTGAGTTGGGCCAGGCGCTTCTCCAGAAGGTTCGCGATGTCGAGGTTGAACCGGCGAACCGTGTTGGTTTCTCCGGGATCTTTTTCGAGGTCGTAGAGGATCGGAACCGAATCGCGAAAGCCGGGACGGATGTACTTCCATTTCCCCGAGCGGATGGCGGCCGCATCGATGGCGTTTCCGAAGAAGATGAACTCCCGGCCCCCGTCCACCCCAGGACCAGGGATGCGGTCGACCTGGCCGGTCAGCAACTTCACGATATCGACGCCGTCGTAGTCTTTTGCGGGCATAGGCGCGCCGGCCAGACCAGCGAAGGTTGGGAGCAGGTCCAGGGTCGAAGCGGGGTCTTTGATCAGCCGGTTGGCGGGGATCTTCCCGGGCTGCCAGGCGATGGCGGGCACGCGAACGCCGCCTTCGTTGATGTTGCCTTTGCCGTACGTGAAAGGCCCGGGCGAACCGTTGCCGGTGGGGCCGTTGTCGCTCAGGAAGAACACCAGGGCGTTTTTTTCGCGCCCGGTGTCGCGCAGAGTTCGCATGACCTCGCCCACCGACCAGTCGAGTTCCTCGACCGCGTCCCCGTAGGCGCCCCATCCTGATCGGCCCGCGAACTCGGTCGCTACGTCGTTCGGGCCGTGAGGGGCATGATGGGCGATCTCGATAAAGAGCGGGCGGTCGCCGGCCGTCCGCTTGATAAAAGATGTCGCCTCCGTGGTGAGGCGTCTGGTCAGCAGAGTCATTCCGGGAAAGTCGCTCGTAACCTGGTCGCCCATGACGAAACTGGTTCCCGGCGGAGAACTGTGCATCCCGTAGAAATACTCGAACCCGAAAGACAAGGGCATCTCGCTCGCCTTAGCACCCAGATGCCACTTGCCGATGAAGGCCGTGGCGTAGCCCCGGTTCTTAAGGATTTGGGCGACCGTGATCTCGCTTGGCTGTATCGTGGAACTGTTGTTCCAGGTGACGCCGTTCCTCCTTCCGTACCGTCCGGTGAGAATCGACGCGCGCGAAGGAGCGCAGATGGGCGTCGGCACGTACATGGCTTCGAACCGCGAGCCCTCGGCGGCCAGGCCGTCGATATTGGGCGTCCTGATTACGGGGTTGCCATACACCCCGAGGTCGCCCCAGCCCATGTCGTCGGCGAGGATGAGAACAATGTCGGGAGGGCCGGGGCGTGGCGTCGGGGTGGCGATTGCGGCGGGGCCCGAGGTGGCGCTGGCGGGCGTAGGCGCCTGAGGCCCGCCACACGCCAGAGAAAGGCAGGCCATGAAGGCGCACACCGCGCCCCAGAAACCGATTCTCAAAATACGACCTGCGAGCAAGCTAGGGACCATATCACCAGCGGAACGCGCCGCGTGCGACTGCGTGATCCCGGTCTTGTGACCGACCACAAGCGCAACCGCTATGATGAAACTCTGATGACTGAAGACGACGCTCCCAAGAGCTCCCTGGAACTGGCCCTGGCACGTTTGCGCAAGAAAGACGCGGACAGCGGCCTTAGCATTCGCGAGCTGTCGGGCGCGCAGAAAGCGGAGATCGCCGAAGTCCGGCGGGTCTACGAGGCCAAGCTCGCCGAGGCGGACATCATGAAGCGGCCGAAGCTTCCGGCCGGTCTGCCCGCGGAACTGCGCGAACAAGTCGACCTCTTGAACGAGCAGTATCTGCGGGAACGGGACATCCTCGCCGCGGAGCGCGACGCCAAGATCGAGGCCATCAGAAGCAGCACGCCGCAAGGGTAAGAGACATCCAGCACCGGTCCCTGGTCCCCGGGGACGCCGCAAGAAGAATTTTCCTGGGGACCCTTGACAAAGCTTCTATATTTCTATAATAATAGAAACATGGAAGTGAAGGAGGCGGTGCAGCGACTTGGGGCTCTGGCCCACGAAACCCGGCTGTCCGTGTTTCGCTTGCTGGTGCGCCGCGGTCCTCTGGGTCTGGCCGCGGGGGAGATTGCCTCGAGAATGGAGATCTCCCCCCCGAATGCCTCGTTTCACCTGGCCGAACTCGCCCGCGTGGGACTGGTGTCCGCCCGGCGGGACGGACGGAGCGTCATCTATGCCATCGACTTCGCGTCGATTTCCGGCCTCGTGGACTTCCTCAAGGAGAACTGCTGCGCCGAGGAGACCCCCTCGGTGGTGCCTTTGAACTCAATAACCAGGAGAAAGAAAAATGGAAACGCTTGATCGTCAGAATAAAGAAGCCGTGGTCGGCAATGTGCGCGACAAGTACGCCGCCATCGCGGTCGAAGGCGGGTCGTGCTGCGGCAACGCGGGCTGCGGTTCGGGATCCGAAGAGGCCGTGACCCTCGACATCGGGTACTCGAAGAGCCAGCTCAAGGCGGTTCCCGAAGGCGCCAATCTCGGCCTCGGTTGCGGCGCTCCGATAGATCACCTGGCTCTCCAACCCGGCGAGACCGTGGTCGACCTCGGATCCGGCGCCGGCATCGACGTCTTTCTGGCCGCGGACAGCGTGGGTCCGACCGGGAGGGTCATCGGCGTCGATATGACGCCGGAGATGGTTGCGCGCGCACGTCGAAATGCGGCGAAAGCGGGAATCGAAAACGCCGAATTTCGCGAGGGACGGCTCGAGAATCTGCCCGTGGCGAGCGGGACGGTGGACGCCATCACCAGCAACTGCGTCATCAATCTGGTGCCCGACAAGGCGGTGGTCTTCAAGGAGATCGCGCGCATCCTCAAGCCGGGTGGACGCCTCGTGATCTCGGACATCGTTCTCGACAAGCCTCTGCCTCCCGAGATCGAGAAGGACATCTATGCCTATGTCGGATGCATCTCCGGCGCGGCCATGCGCGAGGACTATTTCGAGATGATCAGGACCGCGGGCCTCGGCGACATCGAGATCGTCAAGGACATCGACTATGGCGCGGTGGTGATCGACCACGCTCCGAAGGAGGCCGAGCGCCTTGCCGCGAAGGCGGGTGTCAGCATCGAGTCGCTCCGAGGCTCGGTCCGGTCGGTGACGTTCCGGGCCCACAAGGCGGGGGAGGTCCCCAAAGCCGCGGCGGCCCCGTGTTGCGGTCCTTCCTGCTGCTCGTAACGGGAAGGGGAAGGGGTGAGCGTCTTCGCGGGGGCCCGCGTGATTAGGGATCCAGAGGGCTTGCCGCGGCCGGGGGCGCCTCGGGCCCCAAGGGCCGGCTTCGCGCCGCGTCGCCACTCCGTCGAAGAGACGTCGGAATCGTGCGGCTCCTTGCTCGGCTCATTGGGCGCAAACGAACCTGACGGACTGCTGTGACTCGCGCCCAAAGCCCCGGCGCAAGCAAGCCCTCTCGATCCCTGGTCCCGCTCCATCTCTGTCCTAGACCCACCAGACGAGCATCACATGGGCAGTTCTGGATGACTATTAGCCTTCAGAGGATGGCAGAAACCACAGGCGGCACGGCGTGGCCGTTGTGAGAAGATCCCGCGGGTGAGCGAACACCGTGCGCCACCGGTTTCCGAAATGGACGCGAAACACGCGTCCCTTCATTGGCTCATCGCCGCGGTCTTTCTCCAGATGCTGCCGGCGACGCTTCTGGCCCCCGCCATTCGGCCCCTGTTTGCCGAGTTCCATGGGGGCGCCGAGGGTCCGATGCACGCCTTCATGTCGCTCAACATGCTGGGGGCGATCCTGACCACGCCGTTGATCGCGCGCCTGGTCTCGTCCGGCGGTGCCAAGGGTTTGGCGCGCTGGCTCATGGTCCTGGCCGGCCTCGATGCCATCCTTCTCGCGGTGGTGTCGCTGCCCCTGGGAACAGCGCTCGTCCTTTTCCTGCGAACTCTCGAGGGCGCCGCGCATCTGGGTGCTGCCACCCTGCTCCTGGCGCGGGCCGCCGCCTTCAAGCCGCTTGTCGGCGCCGGTCGAGCCATGGGCCTGGCGGGAGCCGCGGTCATGCTGGCGATCGCTTTCGGCTCGGGCCTTGGCGGCCTTCTCGTGGGCGTGAGCCCGCGACTCCCGTTCCTCGTGGGCGCCGCGCTGTCGTTGACCGTGGCCGTCGCCGCACCCTTCCTGTACGCGTCCACCCTCCCCGTGGAGCACAGCGAGGCCGCGGCGAAAAGCCGGCTCAGGTGGCGTGATCCGGATGTCTTCGGTCCCCTGTCGGCCGCCTTCGTCGAGCGCTTCACGGTGGGGCTCATCATCGTCACCTTTGCTCTTTTCGCCACCAAGGCGCATGGTCTTTCGGATCGGAGCATCGGCCTTCTCTATTCCATGCTGATGCTGCCCTTCGCGCTCCTCATGTATCCGGCGAGCCGCCTGGGCGACCGGATGCCGCGGGCCGCCCTGCTCGGCCTGGGAACCCTTCTCTATGGCCTGGCCATCACGTCGCTTGCCCTGGTTCCGAAGGGCGGTCTCCCCCTTTCCATGGTGGCAGCGGGCATCGCATCGTCGTTCATGTACGGCACCGTGCTGTGCTACGCGGCCACCCTCGTTCCCTCGGAGTCGCGCGGTCGCATGATGGCTCTCGTCAACACCGCGGGAGCGCTGGGCATGTTCCTCGGACCGCTGTTCGGCGGCATCATGGTCGCCATGGGCCGCAACAGCGCGGATCCTCTTTCGGCGTATCGGAACGTCTTCTTTCTAGCCGGAGCGGTTTGCGCCAGCTGGGTCGTCTTGCAGAGCCCCTGGCTCGTCGCCCGACTCGGCCTGGAACGGGAAGAGCATGCCTTCAAAACCGCCCGGACGTAGCTCCTACGCGCCCCTTCCGAGAACGCCGAAGGCCCGGCCTCCCCGGCCTCCCCGTGGTCGGAGGATCCTGGCTGGCCTTTTCGCCCTGGTCGTCGGCCTGCCCGTGGCACTCGCCGGCATCGCAGCGTCTCTTCCCCTGCCCGTCGATACGGAAGGTGCTTCAAACACGGCCGGTCCGAGCGGTGCGGGGGGACTCGCGAGCCGGTGGCCCGACATGCCACAACGGTCGGACAACTCCACAACGGATCCGAAATTCGTCCGCCGGGCGGCCCTGGGTCGACTCCTCTTCTTCGACCCGGTCCTGTCGGGCAAGAACGACATCGCGTGCGCCACGTGCCACCATCCCGACCTCGGCTACTCCGACGGCCGGGGCAAGGCAATGGGGGAGGGAGGCAAGGGCCTCGGCCCCGATCGGTCGGGCGGCCGGGTCATCCGCCGGGGAACCCCCACGATCTGGAACGCCGCGCTGAACCAGACCCAGTTCTGGGACGGCCGCGCCATGGATCTGGAGGATCAGGCGAAGAATCCGATCACCGCTCCGGAAGAGATGGGTTCCATCGAAGCCACGTTGTCGACCGAGGTGGCGACCGTGCCCCAGTATCAGGCACTGTTCGACGAGGCGTTCGGCGGCCACATGGGGTCCTCGATCAATCTCCAGAACATCACCCGGGCCATTGCCGCCTTCGAGAGGACTCAGCTTTCCGCGCGGTCGCCCTTCGATCGTTACGTGGCCGGGGATCGAAGCGCCCTGACCCTGTCGCAACGCCGGGGCTTCGACACCTTCCGGTCCGGCCAGGCCCGGTGTTTCGAGTGTCACTCCCTGCCCACCTTCTCGACCGCCGACTTCAAAGTCATCGGCGTGCCGAAACTCGACGACGAGGCCGAGGATCGGGGGCGCGGAGAGATCACGGGAAGCGCGGGTTTGCGAGGCGCCTTCAAAGTGCCGACGCTGCGCAACGTGGCTCTGACCGCGCCCTACATGCACAACGGCCGGTTCAAGACCCTCGACGAAGTGCTCGATTTCTACTCCAAGGGCGGCGGTCCCGGCCTCGGTTTCAAGACCCCGAACCTCGACGACAAGATCCGGCCCATCAACTTCACCTACCAGCAAAGGCTCGACCTGATCGCCTTCCTCAATGCCCTGACCGACGAGAGCGCTCTCTTGGAACCGCCGCGTCGAGTGCCTTCGACACTGCCGGTGGTGCCGCGGCTCAAGAACCCCGCGCGGGCCGGAGCCGCCAGGCTCAATGCAGGTCTGGGTCGGAAAGTCGTACCCGTGGCCGGTGAGTTCGTGGTCAATCCCGGAGAGTCGATCCAGAACGCCATCGATCGGGCCGCTCCGGGCTCGGTGATCCGCGTGCAGCCGGGCGAGTACTACGAGTCGATCACCGTCGACGCGAACAAGATCACGCTGATCGGCGGCGACGGAACGCCGGCCGCCCGGCCGGCTCTCGACGGCCACGGCGTCCACTCCGACGCGGTCATCGTCTCGGGCCGCGATTTCACGATGGCGAATTTCGAAATCCGGCATTACGTCGGCAACGGTGTGGTCGCCCAGGAAACCTCCCACTTCACGCTCAAGGACTCCCGGCTCGAAGACACCGGGCTCTACGGCGTCTATCCGGTCCGCTCGTCTTTCGTGAAGATCCAGCGTGTCGAGGTCATCGGCGCCCGCGACGCGGGAATCTATGTCGGCCAGTCGAAAGGCATCGTGGTCGAGGACTGTGTGGCCCACGGAAACGTCACCGGCATCGAGATCGAGAATTCGGTCGACGCGCGAGTCGAGCGAAACCACGTCTACGACAACGCGGGCGGGATTCTGATCTTTGCCCTTCCCGGCAACCCCTCGAAGGAGGCGAAGCGGACGCGCGTGGCCAGGAACAGGATCATCGCCAACAACCACGAGAACTTCGGCGCTCCCGGCTCGATCGTCTCCAAGGTGCCCTCGGGCAGCGGCGTCTTCATTCTGGCCGCGGACGACACGGAGGTGACGGAGAACGAGATCCGCGACAACAACTCCTTTGGGGTCGCCGTCCTTGGACTCGAGAGCCTTTTCCCGGGCGGCGGACCCTTCGACGTGGGGGCCTTCTCCGACCGCACGCGCGTTCACGCGAACACGTTCGCCTCGAACGGAGGTAATGCCGACAAAGCGATCATCGCCGCCGGCCTCAAGGGCGCCGATCTGCTGTGGGACATCACCGGACCCACGAACGTCTGGAACGAGCCTTCGGCCACCACCGCGGCGCCCGTCCTCGACGAACGCTGGCCCGCGTTCATGCGGCGGGTGATGTTCCAGTTCCTGACCCGCGCGAAGGCGCGCTGATGACGAGGGAGGTCCCCGTGGCGAACGGCGGAGTTCACGGGCGCGCGAGACCGGCATGAGCGATCAGGTCCACGAGCTTCTGAACGTCTACGATGCCGCGGGGGTCGTGGTTGGAACGATGGCGCGCGGGAATGCGAAGTCCAGGGGCCTGGCCGCGGGTGCCGTTCAAATGCTGGTTGTGAACGATGACGGGCGAGTGCTGCTGCAACATCGTCGCGAGGACAAGGAGAATGGTGGCCTGTGGGACAAGAGTGTCGGCGGCCACGTTCTGGCCGGCGAGACATTCGACCAGGCCTTGATTCGCGAGGCCAATGAAGAACTCTTCGGTCGTGCGGACGCGGATCGCGTGGTTCTCGTCGATGACCTCGGCGCCTCGCTCTCCGGCTCGCATCCCGTTTCAGCCCGGCGGATCCGCATCGAACTTGGCCTGCGCGACATTCGGCACGCGGCCACGCCCGAGCGCCCGATCATCAACGTAACGTATCACGCGGCCATGTACCTGGGCCGCACCAGGCTTGGCATCGAGGCCTTCGCGCCCCAGGAGGAAGAGCTCGCGGGCCTCGCCTATCTGGAACCCGCGGACATAGATCGCATGCTGGTCACGGGCCGACTCGCGCCCAACATGGCGTTCCTCTGGTTCGCGATCGGGGGCGTTGTCACGCGACGCTAAGCCGCCCTGGGATGTCTTGCCGCTAGTCATGTGTTTCACGCTGTTGGAGTCTTATCCAGGGCGAGGCGTGCGCGACGTACTTTCTCGATGATCGTTTCGGCCTTCGCCTTCCAGACAAATGGTCGAGGGCTGTCGTTGTGCCCGTCGATGTAGTCGGAGA
>JANODX010000003.1:0-3246 GCA_031412915.1 Vicinamibacteria bacterium
GCCGGATCGGGTGGTCTCTGGCGATTCGATCCTCCAGGCTCCCCGTCATCAACATCGACCGCTGTTCTCGGTTCTGTCCGCGCATCCTCAATGTTAATTGAGGACTCGCGAATTCGATCCCTTTTTCAGCACCCTGCTAGGAAAGCGCGCTCTTAAGGGGCGCGCAGCATGCGGCTCATCGTGTTCACGAACTCAGCGCGCGCACGTCCCCAAGCGTCGAGACGGCCGGCCAGCGCGTCGTTCGCCCGCGACATGAAATCGTCCACTGACTTCGGTGCGGACTGCTCGACCAGAGACATGATTGTGGCGAGGTTGGACTCGGATGCGCTCGGGCACGTCCGCCGCAGCAAATCGTGAAGTGCCGGGGACCGATTCTCTTTCGCGCCCGCGGTCGACTCTGCGCGCCATGTGCGATCTTCAAATGCTGCCAGGGTGCGTTGCGCACGGTCAAGCGCCTTTTGTTCTTCGGGTGTCTGCTGCCCCTGAGGCCTAGCGCCTAGAATTCGCACGATGCCAGCGCAGAGCTTACGAACGGCAGACTCGCCGGTGATTCTCCACGCAACCGCGGCCTTCCCATAGCCCCCTCTTGAGAGACGGCGACCCCGCCACTCTGCTACTGGCAGAGTATCGCGATCGAATCCAAGACGAGACAGCAGCCGGCTCTCGGTGCTGTTGCGACGAACGATGTAAGCGTCTCGACTCACGCGCCCGTACCTGCTTCGGCGCCCCGCCATCTCAACGCCCGACGGAACCGGGCCGCTTCAGCCTCCGCCACCGTACTGGCATAGAACTCACCCTGCTGGTCTCCGACGATGACGCGGTCGTACTGCTGGTCGAACGGTAGGTGGTAGATCCGATCGCCGGTGCTTGAGTTCACGTTGCACTTCACCATCGGATAGCGCTCGAGCGCAACCTGTCGGAACTCCACTCCCAATTCCGTGGCAACCATGGACGCCTCTTCCGAAAGCGTGGTGGTCGCGACGAA
Organism: Vicinamibacteria bacterium; assembly: GCA_031412915.1. GTDB lineage: Bacteria > Acidobacteriota > Vicinamibacteria > Fen-336 > JAGNNV01 > JAGNNV01. The sequence goes on from JANODX010000003.1 coordinate 986, forward strand.
TACCGGAGTCGTGTTGGGATGCCCCTCGGTGAGTCGGTACAGAATACACGTGCCGAAAAGCTGCATCACATGCTTCTCACGAAGGACCTTGTCTCGAGACCAGCACTTGCACTGCACAATTTGGACCGCACCATTCTTGGTGCAAATGAGATCGCGCCCGAAGTCCTCGAACCCCGTGAGAGCACCGTGATACCGAACGGTCCAGCCATGTCGTTCGTAAAGGTAGCCGACGTAGCGCTCGTACAGGCGGCCGATCTCGACCTTGCTCTTATTCCACTCCCAGTAACGATCGAGCGCTAGCTGAAACTTGGCAACTGAGGATAGCTTCTCGTACTCATCTCGTGACAGGTAACCAAAGCTTAGGGCCGGGTCGACTTCGGCAAGTGCCATATCGTCCGCGGTTCGTAGATCGACCGCCTCATCCAGAATTGCGTCCCGGTAGTCGACCAGCATTGGGAAGTACTCCTCATAGGACGCAAGCTGGTACTGAAGCAGTTTGAGTTCACGAGCCATCCCAGCGCGCTTCGTGCGTAGCGCAGAGACAGCCTCAGCGGCCTTCCACGCAGGATTGCGCTTGAGAACCAGCGAACACTCCAACTCAAGATCTCGCGTCTGGACATACTCACCAAATGCGTCCGCCAGCCACTTGCGCCCCTTGAGGAAGCCCGAATCAAGGGCCCTATGGAGTTCGCGCGTCTCATCGAGCAGGCGCTTGTACTCCTGTTCCCACGCTGCCCTGAACTGCTCGAGCGATCTCCGCTCTTGTTCCACCTGCGCCAGCGAGGCGGCATGACGCCCGGCGAGATCAGCCTTGTCTGCCTCATGTCTCGAACGTGCTGCGGCTTCTTGTGCGCGAAGAGCGCGCTCACCCGATGACGTGTCCCTGAACGCGATTGCCCATCCAATGGCGAATGCTATGGCCGCCACGATGACGTATTCCACGTTCTCCCCCGCGAATCAGTTTGCGCACGACATTGAGATGAGCCCCGCGGGCCGCCCGGACTCGCCATCGCGGGCCATCGTCAATGGCGAGCCTAGTTTAATCGCGTCCCGAACGACCCACACTAGGTGACCTTCCAACGATTCTGGAGGCTGGCGTTATTCTCAAAGGCCCGAGCAAATGACGGATCCTGAATTGATCGCGTCAGGATCGCACGTAGCATGCCTTCGAGCTTCTTGCAGTGGAGGAGGACATGGGGCTCCGGGTTCTGGAACAGGCCCGCGTGCGCCACATCGTTGCGGTTCTGGTAGATCGTGCTGAGTTCGTTCTCCGTGATCGGAAATCGGATCTCGTCGCAGACTTTCTTTAACCGCTCCCTGAACACGCGGGTGATCTGGCCGATCCGGCGTTGCTTCGGGACCACCATTCCTTCAAGGGCGGGAACGAGAAGCAGGTAACGAAGCTGCGCGTTTCCATGCAGGGCCGAGTGACCGAAGAGACGGATGGCGTTGGCAACGCACTTGGGGAAGGTCGAATCCAGCCTCAACCACGACGCGCGCGCCCCTTGATCGAGGATCGAGAAGAGATCGCGAACTTGCGTCCACTCGGCCGGCCAGACCCACCACTTGTCGCCTTCCCCTTTATAGGCAAGCGGCCCGTACCCGACCTCAATTCGTGTCAGGGTCCCGTCAATGCCGCGACTCGCCTTGCCCCAAACATCGAGACCAAGGGTGGATGGCGTCACTAGCCGCGAGAGCGCCAAGGCGAGATCCAAACGACCGTCCGCGTCGTCAGTATTGTGAATTGTCCGATCACGAACCACTCCGTAAAGCAAAGATCGAAGGGTGATTTCGCCACAACCGCGGTTGCGGAACGCGGCGGCATCTCGGATTGCTTGGCGATCTTCATCGTTGAGGCTGGTCACTCGAAGATCGGGAGCCAACTGAATGTCCTCGTCGAGGATCAGAGAGGCTGGCGGATTCAGATCGTGTTCCGGCACCTCTCGCATGGCGAAAGCAAAGTCAAAGTCCTCTGGCATTCGACACCTCGGCGACCCGCCCTGACGGTTACTCATTGGGGCCCGCCGAAGATCACCGAGCGCATCGACAGCGAACCTAGGTCGAAACCGGTGATCGGATAACTCACACGGTCGTCGCCGGCAGCACCCGCGGCGTAGAGCAGGGGCAGGTAGTGGTCCGAGATCGGGTGGGCCTTGCGGCCCTCCGGCGCCTCGATCAATCGCGCGAGCGCGCCCGTGTCGTGCTGCTCGAGGGCGCGGGCGACCGCAGAGTCGAATTCGGCGGCCCACGAGGGCGTGGCC
>JANODX010000004.1:0-24332 GCA_031412915.1 Vicinamibacteria bacterium
GCTGCAGATCAGCCCGCGCGTGATGAATTACAAGATCAAGACGCTGAATATTGAGATGCCGAGACGCCGGGTGCTCGCCTCCGCGTAGCGAGGCTCGCGCGGGCGTGGGGCGAGCGCCGTCTTCTTCTTAATCCCCTCCGAGCGGGGTAAGCCGCGAGCCCGACGAGAACCGCAGGTTCGAGCCCACGAGGGCGCAAAGCGCCCGCGCCCCACGCGGCCCGGAGGGCAGCGCCCTAGTACGCAATCGCGTAACAATCCCGGCGCGGATCGGCAGCAGCGAAGCGATTACCCGTCGCCGGATCGATCATCACGGCTGTCGCACATCCAGACATGCCGAACGGCCGCAGCCGGCTCACGTCGTGGCCGCGCGCCTTCAGCTCGTTGTAGACCGCGTCGGGAATCGTCGCTTCAACGTTCAACTGGTTGAAGCCCGCCGTGTGCGGCCAGAACGATCCGTAGAAATGCATGGTCTGTGCGCGTGGACGCTCGAGCGCGGCGTGCAGGTTCGGATACCACTCATCCCAGAAATCCACGATGCTCAGGAACGCCTGCAGGATAGTCTGGTCCTGGTTATCGCCACCGGGCGTGCCGAGACCCATCATCGGCGTGTCGCCCTTGAAGACCAGGCTCGGCGTCAACGTGTAGCGGGGGCGGGCGCGCGGACGAATCTGGTTCGCTTTCGTCTTGTCCAGCCAGAACTGTTCGCCGCGCACGCTCATGCCGATGCCGGTCTCGCCCAGGATCACGGCGCCTGTCACCCATCCGCCGCTCGGGGTCACGTCGAAGATGTTGCCATCCTTGTCGATGACGGCCATGTGGGTCGTGTCCTTCGACACACCCGCGGAGTCCTGCCCGAACGACGACAGGACCAACGGATCGGATGCCGCGCGCGCCGTCGTCCCCTCCGCACGCGTGTTGGCTCTCCAGTACGGCCACTCTTTCACCTGCGAGTCGAAGCGGAACGGATCGCCGGCCACAAACGCCGTCGAGGCGCGCCTCGGGTCGATGAGCGCGGCGCGCTCCTTGGCGTAGGCCTTCGACAAGAGCCCTTCGGACGGCACCTTCACGAAGGCCGGGTCCGCGTAGTACGAATCGCGGTCCGCATAGGCGAGCTTCTGCGCCTCGACAATCGTATGGAGGTAGTCCGCGCTCGCATAGCCCATCGCGCGGAGATCGAACTGTTCAAGAATGCCGAGCGTCTGCAGCAGGACGGGACCTTGACTGCCGAACCCGTGCTTGTACACGGTATAGCCGCGGTAGGTGGTCCGCGCCGGTTCCTCGATCCGGGCGAAGTAGTCCGCGAAGTCGCTTTCGTCGAACGGCGCGTCGTGCTTGCGCAGAAACGCCACCATCTCGCGGGCGATGTCGCCCTTGTAGAAACGATCGCGCGCCGCGATGATGCCGGCAGACCGTCCCCGGCCTTTGGCGCCTCGTTCGGCGTCGACCATGCGGCGCAGGGTTCTGGCGAGCGTGGGCAGCTTGATGGTCTCGCCGGCCTTGTAGAGTGAACCGTCAGGTTTGAGCCAGTACGCTTTATTGGCCGGCCAGCGGCCGATGAACGGGAGCTCGTTTTCAATCGCGCGTGCCGTACTCGGCCGCATGGGGAAGCCGTGCTCCGCGTATCCAATCGCCGGAGCCGCCACCTCTTCGAAGCGCATGGTGCCCCATCGCTCGAGCACCGTGAGCGCGGCATGCAGCGCCCCGGGCACGACGGCGGGATCGAGCCCCGCGCCCTGAAGCGTCTTGCCTCGGGTCACGTACCAGTCGACATCGACCGCCTTGGGCGCCCAGCCCTGGCCGACAATCGAAGTGACCCTGGCTTCTTTCTTCGGATAGACGAGGACCAGGGCCTCACCGCCCAGGCTGTAGAGATCCTGTTCAACCACGCCTCCGACGAGGAGCGACGCGACCCCGGCGTCGAAAGCGTTGCCTCCCTTGAGCAGAATCTCGAGGGCCGCGGCCGTGGTCAGAGGATGGCCGGTGGAAACGCCGGCGCGCGGCCCGATCACGGCGGGTCGCAGGGCGGGGGGGCGAGGTTGCGCGAGGTCGCGAGCCAGGGTGGGGGCCTGCGGCGGCGCCGCCGCGGCACGAAGCGCGATCAGAAGAACCGCTCCGAGCGGCACGGCCGTCCGGAAACGTCTAGGGAAAAGCATGGGACATCCTTCCTGAAAAAAAGCCCGCCGCGACGGCCTCCGAAGGCCGGTCGAGCCCGCCCTTGAGCGTAGCAAGAATCGGATGCGACGAGCCCGGGCTTCACTTATGCTCCGTCCCGCGCGACCAGCCGATATAGGCGATGGCGCCAAGGCATTGCTCTCCCGGCCGCCGCCATGAACCGCTCCCTCGATCCACCCCACGTCCTGAACGTCGCGGACCTGCGGCGCGCGGCGAAGCGGCGCCTGCCCCGGATGGCCTTCGACTACATCGACGGCGGCGCCGATCGCGAGATCACGCTGCGCGAAAACTGCGCCGCTTTCGATCAGGTGCTCTTCCGGCCGCGCTGCGCGGTGGCCACGAGGATCTGCGATTTGAAGACCACCGTCCTCGGAACCCCGCTGGAGTTGCCGGTCATCCTCGCCCCGGTGGGCAGTTGCCGGATGTTCTATCCGCGGGGCGAGGAGGCGGCGGCGCGGGCCGCCGGCAGGGCCGGCACCGTGTACACCCTCTCGACCTTGTCCGGCTCGCGCCTCGAGGACGTCAAGGCCGCGACCACCGGGCCCGGCTGGTATCAGCTCTACCTCGTGGGCGGTCACGATGTCGCGCGAGCGGCCATCGCGCGGGCCCAGGCCGCGGGCTACGCGGCCCTGGTGGTCACCATCGACACCCCGGCCTCCGGCATGCGCGAGCGCGATCTCCGCAATGGCGCCAAGGAGCTTCTGACCAGGCGCCTGTCTTCGATGCTTCCCTATCTTCCTCAGATGCTGGTCCGGCCCGGCTGGCTCGTGGACTGGCTCAAGGATGGGGGCCTGATGAACTTCCCGAACGTGGTTCTGAAGGGCGGCCCCATGCCCTATGCCGACGTGGGCGCGGCCCTCGAAAAATCGATGGTGTCGTGGGACGATCTGCGCTGGATCCGCGACGCGTGGAGAGGGCCGATCGTGGTCAAGGGCATCCACATCGGCGACGACGCCCGACGCGCCATCGGCGAGGGCGCCGATGCCATCGTCGTCTCGAACCACGGGGCGCGACAGCTCGACACCGTGGCCCCGACCATACGCGTGCTCCCGGAGATCGTGTCCGCGGTCAACGGGCAGATCGAAGTCCTGATGGACGGCGGGATCCGCGCCGGCAGCGATGTGGTTAAGGCGCTGTGCCTGGGCGCGCGCGCGGTCCTGGTCGGCCGCGCCTACGCTTACGGACTGGCGGCGGCGGGCGAGGCCGGGGTGACCCGGGCGATCGAGATCCTCCGCGCCGACATCGTTCGCACCCTCAAACTTCTCGGGTGTGGCGCCACCGCGAAGCTCGATCGGTCGTACGTCGAGATCCCGGCTGAGTGGCTCAGACGAAACACGGGTTGACGGATCACCGCGGCTCTACACCAGGGCGCTCAGGACCTCGCTCGACATCAAGACGCCGCGGCGCGTGAGGCGCACCACCCGATCATCCACGGCGAGAAGACCAGCGTCGATGCTGGGGCGCAGCGCCTCGCCAAACGGGTCGAGAACGTCGACCCCGTGCCGGGCGCGGAACTCCCGGCGATCGATGCCCCGACGCACGCGCAGGCCGGTCATCACCGCTTCCTCCAGCCGCTCCTTAGGCGACAGTCTCCTCTCTCCTGCCCTCGCCCCGCCCCCGGTCTCGATGGCCGCGCAGTACCTTCCAAACGTCGGCTGATTCCAGTAGCGCACGCCGTCGTCGAAGCCGTGAGCGGACATCCCGAACGCGTGGAACGGGCCGTCGTCCCAGTACTTGAGATTGTGCCGCGACTCGAAGCCGGGCCGGGCGAAGTTGGAGATCTCGTAGGCCTTGATTCCCGCCGCGGCCATCATGTCCTCCGCTTCGGCGAAGAGATCCGCCACCAGATCGTCGTCGGGCAGATGGAGCGTTCCTTCCCGGGCGCGGTGCGCGACCACGGTCTTCCCGTCCGTCTCCAGAACGTAGAGGCTGACGTGATCGGGACCAAGGTCGAGGAGGGGGCGCACGCTCGTGAGGAATCGCTCCCGGGTTTCGCCCGGCCAGCCGAGGATGAGATCCATGGAGATGTTCTTGAAGCCGGCCGCGCGGGCCGAGCGAAAAGCCTCGGCCGCATCCTCGCCGGTGTGGTCGCGGAGCATTTCCCGCAGTACGCCCGCATCGAAGGACTGAGCGCCCAGACTGAGCCGGTTCACACCCGCTTCGAGGAGGTCCGAAAAGCCCCGCGGCTCGAGGTCTTTGGGATTCGCCTCGAGCGTGACCTCCGCGTCGGGCGCCACCTCGTAGCGCGCCCGAACCGCCTGGACCAACTTGCCGATGCGCGGCGACGGGATCAGGGACGGTGTTCCGCCGCCAAAGTACACGGTGTCGGCGGCTCCGCCCGTCGATCCGTCGATTTCCGCAGCGAGTGCCGCCAGATAACGATCGCGCCGCGGATCCGCGGGCCGTCCCGGGTCGATCGCGAAGTGGCAGTACGCGCACTTCCGCGCGCAGAAGGGAATGTGAAGGTAGACGCCGAGCGGGCGCTCAGCGGGGTGCGTCAAGCGCGCCCTTCTCGTTGTAGTGCCTGCGGATGACCCGGTGATCCGTGCCCTTCATCCTGATGACGACGCACATCTCCATGAGACGCGACCTAAGCCGATTGCCGATCCTTTCGACCAGGAATTCGCGATCCGTGGCGTCGCCGCCCACCTGATCCAGACGCCGGATCTCGGAGGCGTCCTTGTCTTCGAAGTTGGTGGTGATGATCGATGGACGCTGGTGCACGTAGCGCTGATTGAGAATGTAGAAGAGGGTGTCGTTCATCCAGTCGGTCATCTTCCAAGCACCCAGATCGTCGAGGACGAGGACATCGGTATTGATGATCGGATCGAGAACCTCGGTCTCCGTCATGCGCACGTCCGGGTTGTAGGAGGAGCGGATTTCGCGCATCAACTCGTGGAAATCCCAGAACTGACCGCGGACCTTCCTGGTCTCGGCCAGGTCGCGCAGAACCGCGACCGCGAGATGGGTCTTGCCGATTCCATTCGAACCGGTGAAGAGCAGCCCCAGGCCGGCGGACACCCCGGTGTGAGGGTAGCCCGCCGCGAAACTCACCGACTGTTCGTGGGCCTTCCTCATGTCCGGCGACGAGGCGCTCTCGAAGTTGCCGAGGGTGCACGAGCGATAGCGGGCGGGGACTCTCAGGCGCTCGAAAATGTCGGGACCCTTAGCACCCTCGGCGCGACACGCGCAGGTCTTCGCGAATTCGCGGTCGTCATGGACCACGATCTCGAAGCCCACGCCTCCGCAGATCTCGCACTCGGACATGGGTCTCAGATTATCAACTCTCGTGAACCGGCGCGGCAGGCGTCCCTCTAGGATGGGGAACTTCCACCCGAACGATGGCTTGGGGCGGGAGGCGGACGAGAGCCTGTTCGAGTCGTTCGGCGAACCCCTCGCGGGCGCCCTGCTTCATCTCCTCGCGGACCCAGGAGACGAACTCGTTCATCTCTTTCTGCATCTGTTCGATCTGCGTGCGCAGTTTCAGGATGACGTCGATGCCGGCCAGGTTCACCCCCAGGTCGCGGGACAGCGAGAGGATCATCTCCAGCCGCTTCATGTCCTCGTCGGTATAAAGACGGGTGTTGCCTTCGCTGCGCGAGGGTTTGAGCAGACCCTCGCGCTCGTACATCCGCAAGGTCTGCTGATGGATGCCGTAGCTCTGGGCCAGGGTGCTGATCATGTAGAACCGTTTTTCGGGGGCGGCCCCCAGGGGCCTTGTGGTCCGTCGTCCTCGAGGCATATCGGTTCCTTATTGATCCTTGGGGGAGCGGCCTTCGAGACGAGTCTCCGCTTCGGCCTCGGCTACCCGCTCCGACACCTGGGCGATCAGGGCCTTGGTCAGGGCGTCGGTGACCGCGGGAACCACGAGTTTCACCTCGGCCCACAAATCGCCCCTCGACGCAGGATCGCCAAAGTGCGGCATTCCGCGCTTGCGGAGGCGGAACCTCTGCGCGCCCTGCGTCCCCGCGGGGATTTCGATGGGCACGTCGCCGTCGGGAGACTTCACGTTCACGTGGCCCCCAACCGCGGCGTCGAAGATGGAGACGTGGGCGTCGACGTACAGATCGTGCCCGGCTCGGCGATAGAGGGGATGGGGTTCGACTTCGACGTGGACCACGAAGTCGCCCGAAGCACCCTCCAACCTGCCCGCGTTCCCCGCCGAGGGAAGCCGCAGGCGCGCTCCATGCTCGATGCCGGGCGGAACATTGACGTCCATCCATTCGGTTTCGTGAACTCGCGACTCGCCCGCGCAGGTCGGACACGCTCCCTGCACACGCTGGCCCGTCCCCTCGCAATCGCGACACCGAGCGCGAAAAACCAGATGTCCCCTCCGGACGCGCGTCGAGCCCTCTCCGCCGCAGGCCGCGCAGGTTTCCTGGGGGCGCGCGACGTGGCCGGTCCCCCCGCAGGTCAGGCAGGGCGACAGGCGGGTCACGGACAGTCTGCGGTGGGCGCCCCGGAACGCCTCGTCGAACGAAATCCGTAGAGTCACCTCGAGGTCCTCCCCCCGCCGGGAGGCTGGACCCGAAGGCTCAATCGCCGATTCAAACAATTCGCGGAAGCCTTGGCGTCCTGAACCGCCCTGCGCGAAATCGAATCCTTCGAACGCGAGAGGCGGCCTTTCGCGCAAGGTCTTGCCTTCGACCACGCCCCGGTCATAGGCGCTGCGGCGCTCTGGATCCGAGAGGATTTCGAAAGCCTGCGCGACGAGAGCGAACATCGCCCCCGCCTCGGCGCTGCCCGGATGAAGATCGGGGTGGAACTCGCGCGCACGGCGCTGATAGGCGCGACGGAGTTTGGCGGGCGAGAAGCGCCGATCGACTCCTAGGATCGAGTAGAAATCTGCCATGATCTAAGTGTACCGCTGTCAATTGTACACAAGATATGAGCGTGGCGTATGCAGGTCGGGGGCGCATCAAGACGCTGCGGGCTCGGAGCTAACTGCCCTGGACGCCTTCAAGGTACCGCGTGCGAAGCACGTTCACGTGATGGATCTCGTGACCGCCGATCACGTAGGCGAGGGCACGCACGCTGATCTCGGCGCCGTTCGCCTTGCCGCGTCGCTTCGAGGCTTCGGAGCTCATGAGCCTGAAAAGAGAAACCGTAGACCGTCTCACGTTCTCGAAGCCTCTGGCGAGATCCGCAAGCGGGTAGTTGTCGAACCCGCCGGAGCGGACATAGTCGTTCTCCTCGAACCCGGGGAGCGGTGTCTCGTCGTTTCGAGCGAAACGGAGCGCGCGGTCGGCGAAGATTCTCTCCGCGTCACTCAGATGGGCGACCAGTTCCTTGATGCTCCACTTCTCGGGCGCGTACCGGAAAGCGCCGCTCGACTCCGGAAGACTGCGCAACAGCGCCATCGTCGATTCGGTCTGAGTGGTCAGCAGGGCCAGAATGTCGCCTTCGGGCACCAGAGCGATGTACCTGCTGAAGTAGGGCTGGTATTCGGTGCTGTCCGGCCTTTGGATCAGGGGATTGGTCATGTCGGAACCCTCCTTCATGGGACGACAATCTACACGGAAAGGCCTCGCCGAATCCCGCCCACAAGCCTCAGGTGGTCTGGCGAACCACGGGCGAGCTTGCCCTTGTGAGATAAATCATATGAACCATTGACACGCACGCGCGCCGCGGTCGAAGATCCGTTCCATGATCAGTAGAAAACGTCGGGTTAAGCAGCCCTTGTCTCTTGAAGATCGTCGGGAGTTCCTCCGCGTTCTTTCCGGGGGAGCGGCTATGGCGGGCTTGGCGCCTCTGGCCGGTTGTGGATCGAATTCCCCGACCGGACCGGGCGGTTCGAGCACGGGCTCGTCGTCCGGAAGCAACCAGGGAGGTGGTTCCTCGAGCGGTTCTTCCACCAGCAGCTCCAGTTCCGCAAGTTCCTCCTCGGCCTCGTCCAGTTCCTCGGCTTCCTCCAGTTCGTCCGCCTCCTCCAGTTCATCGAGTTCCGCGTCATCTTCGAGCTCGGGCGGTGGTTCGAGTTCGAGTTCGAGGAGTTCGTCGTCGAGTTCCGGTTCTGGTTCGTTCGCTGGTTTCGGCCAGAGTACGAAGAACTAGCCGTAGGGCGTCGCCTTGGCGAGGAAGCCTTCGTCCGCCCTCGTGAGACGGGGGAAAGAGAGGCTGTTGCTCAGGAACTTCCAGTCCCCGGGCGACATTCTGATGCTCACCGCCGCGGTTCGAGACCTGCACGCGTGCTACCCCGGCCGGTATGCCACGGACGTTCGCACGCCCTGCCCGGATCTGTGGGACCACAACCCATATCTCACGCCGCTCCGCGACGACCAACCCGGAATTCGAGTGATCGACTGCGAGTATCCCCTGATCAACCGATCCAATACGTCGCCCTATCACTTCATCCACGGCTTCATGGAGCATCTGAACGAGAAGCTCGGTTTGCAGATCAAACCCACCCTCTTTCGCGGCGACATTCACATTTCTGATGACGAGCATCGATGGTTCGATGGAGTGACCGGCAAGAAAGGAAAGCCGCCCCGCTTCTGGATGTTCGCCTCCGGCGGCAAGTACGACTACACCATCAAATGGTGGGATGCCAAGCGATATCAGAAAGTGGTCGACCACTTCGAAGGACGACTGGATTTCGTTCAGATCGGCGAACTCCAACATCATCAGCCGGCGCTGCGCCGGGTGATCGATCTGCGCGGACAGACCACCCTTCGGCAGCTGGTGCGACTCATGTACCACGCGGAGGGCGCGGTGAGCGCGGTCAGTCTGCTCATGCACCTTTCGGCGGCGGTCCCGGCCCGGCCGGGAATGCCTTTGAATCGGGCCTGTGTCGTGGTGGCGGGAGGGCGCGAGCCCCCGCACTTCACCTTCTACCCCCACCATCAATACCTCCACACCGCGGGCGCCCTGCTTTGCTGCGACAACGGGGGCTGCTGGAAGTCGAGGACGCTTCCCATCGGCGACGGCGATCCGAAAGACCGGGAGCTCTGCCTCGATGTCGTGGGCAAGCTCCCGCGCTGCATGGACATGATCAGGGCGCGCGATGTCATCCACGCCATCGACCGCTACTACGAGGGGGGAGCGCTGCCCCCGCTGTCCTGAGGCCGGGAGCAACGAGGACCAACGAGGCCCGGCCCCGAGCCCAAAAGGCCTCGACGCGAGCAGTTCTCATCGCCTGAAAGAGCGCATCGCCCAAATAGAGAAAGACGCCTGAGTCATGGACATCAAGAAGCCGACCCGCGCCACGCGCACCTTCACCCAGAAGCTCGCGGCTCCGCCCGATCGCGTCTTTCCTCTCCTTTGCCCGGTGCGCGAGGCCGACTGGCTCGAGGGATGGGATCCGATCGCGGTCTTCAGCAACTCGGGCGTCGCCGAGGCTGACTGCGTCTTCATAACCGCGGCGACACCGCACCCAACCATCTGGTTCGTCACCCGGCATGAACCGGAACGGGGCTTCGTGGAGATGCTCAAGGTGGTCCCCGAGATGACCGCGTGCAGACTTTCCATACAGCTGGCAGCCGCGAGCGCCGGTTGCGAAGCGACCATCACCTATTCGCACACCAGCCTCGGTCCTCGGGGGGACGACTTCGTGGCCGGCTTCACCGAGGACTTCTACCGCGAGTTCATGCGAGAGTGGGAGACTCGGATGAATCACTATCTGAAGACCGGCGAGCGGCTCGCGGCCTGACCGAAGCATGACCCCGGTCTTCCATTTCGACCACGCCATCGTTCGCGCGCCCGCGACCTCGGTCGTGAGAGGACTGCGGGCGGTGGATCGCGGCGCGCCTACGCGCGAAGGCGTGCAGCGCGAATTCGAGGTCTACGTGGCCGCGTTGCGGGCGGCCGGAGTCCAGGTCGAAACCCTTCCCGCCCTGGACGAGTTCCCCGACTCGATCTTCGTCGAGGACCCGGCACTCGTGTTTTCCGAAGGAGCGATTCTCCTTCGCCCGGGAGCGCCCTCGCGGCTCGGCGAAGCGGCCGCGATCGCACCTGCTCTGCGGCTTCGTTTCGATCAGGTGCTGGATCTTCCGGAGGGCTTTGTTGAGGGAGGCGATGTTCTGACCACCCCAGGAGCGGTCATGATCGGCCTCTCGGCGCGCACGGATGAAACGGGCGCCCGGGCGCTCATGGTTCTTCTCGAACAACTCGGCCGTGAAGGCCAGATCGTGACCACGCCGCCCGGCGTGCTGCACTTCAAGACCGACTGCTCCCTTCTTGACGAAGGGACGATTCTCTCCACCGCGCGCCTCGCGGCTTCCGGCGTTTTCAACGGTTACCGCGTCGTCCTGACCCCGGAAGGCGAGGAGGCGGCGGCCAACGCTCTGCGCGTCAACGACCGCGTCTTCCTGGGCGATCGTTTCCCCCGCACCGCCGAACGTCTCAGTGCGGCAGGTTACCGCCTGGTGCTTCTCCCGTGCGCCCAGATCGCGCGGTTGGACGCAGGCTTCTCCTGCCTCTCCTTGCGATGGAAGGCCGGGCAGCACGGACTTGCATCCTGACCAGCGCGGCCGATTCGGTTAGCTGGTCCAGCCGTTCCGAAAAGCCAGAGCCATCGCCTCGAGCTTCGTGTGCACGTCCAGTTTCTTCAGGATGTGCTGAATGTGATTCCGCGTGGTCGCCACCGAGATCTGGAGCGAGCTTGCGATCTCCTTGTTGGCCCGGCCCGAAGCGATGGCGCGCAGCACGTCCATCTCTCGGTCTGAGAGCGGTTCGGCGAAGGTCCCGTTCAGTTTCGCGGGCCTCTTCGTCGGAGGGACGGTCGAAGGAGAGAGCTGAAGCCGATTCGGGATGCTGCCGTCCGCGGAGGTGATGCCCTTCCGCACAAGTGCGCCGGCGACCTCCCGCAACCGGACCACTTCGCGGGTGAGCCAACTCTTCTCTTCGACCCGATCGAGAATGTGGACGGCGGTGTGGAAGCCGCGACGAGGGTCGGGAATCTCGACGACGGTGACTCCGACGTCCTGGGGATGCTGCGGATCCCCGGTTCGCATCTCAAATCTGTTCACCGCTTCGTGCCGTTTGATCGTCTGACTGACCGGGCACGACTCCGAACAGAACCGGTTCCCGAACATGTCGCGGCCGGAGAAGACCTCGTGACAAAGACGGCCGAGCGCGTGGGCGGCCCCCCGCCCCGTCATCCGTTCCGCGCCCTTGTTCCAGAAAGTGATCCGGTGGTCCTGGTCACTGGCAAAAGCGGCCGGATCGCCGGCCGAAAGCAAAGCGAGCAAGTCGATGGACTCTGATCGGCTGCGACTCGATGCGTATCCATTAACCGAAGGGCTGGTTCGGTTCATGGCGCCGCGCGCACAAGTGAGCCATAGTGATAGACCACGTCGGGACTCTAGGGAGGGTCCTTGGGCAAGCACCGTGCGGTATCGAACATACCGGGGTGTCGCGGTCAAAGCTGCCTCTGTCCGCCTCGGTTGACGGAGGAGAGTCCCTCGTGTGGTCAGGAACGAGACTGCGTGCGGTGACGCACCGAGCGCGATCGCGCTCGGTGCCATAGTGGCGTGGCCCTCATGTCTCGATCGGCCGCCGAGCCGCGGTGTCTGACCGGGGCCGGCATCAAGAATCGGCTCATGCCGGCTTCACCACGAGGGCGAAGAGAAGCATCTGATCCGAACGGACCCGCAGAGCGCGGTGATGGTCGGCATCAACGCGCAACTGTTGGACTGAACAAATGAGCCTGGAACCGCTCGACCGGATCGACGCCTACTGGCGCGCCGCGAACTACCTGTCGGTCGGCCAGATCTATCTTTTCGACAATCCGCTGCTGAGGCGGCCGCTCACGAGCGCGGGCAGGGATTCGTTTGTCAAAGCCGAGTTCAGAAAGGCGAAAGGCCCATCGATGAGGGCCTGATAGGCCGCCTTCGCCTCGCCGAGCTGGCCGTCCAGTTTCCCTGCGTACTCTCTTTGAGCCGCGGTGGGGGCGGCGAAAGCGTCATCGACGATGGAAAGGAGATCCAGGAGACGGCCGGGAAGACGCTGCGATTCGCTGTACAAGGGAATGTTGTCCTTGACGGCGACGCGGTCGAAGACCTTCTCGTGGGCGGCGGTGTAGCCGTCGAGCGCTTTCTGGACGTCTTTCGAGAGACTCCGGCCGAGCGCCTCGAGCGACTTCTTCCTTTCGTCGAGTTGGACCTTGATGCCGTCCAGCCCCCGAAGCAGGAGGTTCGCCTCCGTGATCATCGCCCCGAGCCGAGCGGCCAGTTCGTGCTGGTCCCGCAGGGCCCCGGCCGAGACTTTCACCAGAGGGTCCACACTCACTTCGACGGGCGTCTCCACCGACTTCCCATCCACGGTCAGCCGGACGGTGTAGCGACCGGGCAACGCCGCCGGACCGTCGAGCGGGGGTGAGAAGTCACTGCCCCCGGTGTCGCCACCTTCCTTGCGCGGCTTCGGCCCCTCGAATTTCAGGTCCCAGGCCGCCCGGTTGATGCCTTTGCCCATCGACGGTTTCTGAATCTCGCGAATCACTTTCGGGCCGTCGAGGATCTCCAACCTGACTCGCGCCGGTCCGGGCTTGGCGGTCGCTCCCTCGGCGGGCGCCATGTCTTCCGGTAGCAGGTAAGAGATGATCGCGCCATTCGGCGGGTTCTTCGCCTTGTAGACCTTGTCCCCCAGACCGTACCGCGTGAAACGCATCGGGAAACGCAGGCCGGCGCGAATCGGATAGAGCCTGACCTCGGCTTTCGCCGCGGGTTCGAATTGCTGGATCGGGCTGGCATCGTCGAGGATCCACAGGCCGCGACCATGAGTGGCGAGGATGAGGTCGTTCTCGCGGGTCTGGAAGAAGACGTCGTGAACGGGTGTGGAGGGCAGGTTCTTGAGCTGCATGCGCAGGAACATGGCCCCGCCATCCCACGACGCGTAGAGCCCGCGCTCCGTGCCTGCGTAGACGAGGTTCGCGTTCTTCGGATCCTGCTTGAGCGCGTGCACATAGGCGAGCGGTGCGATGCCCTTGCCGACGCGCGCGAACGTCTTGCCGAAGTCCGTGGTCTTGAAGACATGGGGGGCGTAGTCGTCGAACATGTGCCGATCGAAGCTCACCCACGCCGTGCCGGGATCGATGCGCGAGGGCTCGACGTGCGACACCGGCGAATTCTTCGGCACCTCCTTGACGTTGGCGATGACATTCGTCCAAGTCTTTCCGGCATCCGTCGACACCTGGAGGTTGCCGTCGTCGGTGCCCGCCCACAACACTCCGGCCCGCGCGGCCGATTCGGCGAAGCTGATCACGGTGGCGTGATACTCGGCCGTCGTGTTCTCGATCCACACCGGACCGCCCGCATTCTTGATCTTGTCGGGATCGCCCGTCGAGAGATCGCCGCTGATCGCCTCCCAGGTCTCGCCGAAATCCTTCGACTTGAAGACCACGTTGCCCGCGAAGTAGACGGTGTCGTCCTCGTGGGGCGAGGGCACGATGGGCGCATTCCAGTTGAACCGGTACTTGAGCGCTCCCACCGGGCCGCCGTCGTTGCGCTCGGGCTGGGGCGACACATCGCGTTGCTGGCGCGTCCGAAGGTCGGTCTTCATGATGGCGCCGCCCTGCGACTCGGAAAGCATGAGATCGGGATTCTTCGGATGGGTAACGATGAAGAACGCGTCGCCGAAGCTCGGCATCCTCCAGTCGTCTTCGAGAATGCCCGCCGGTTCACGGGTGCGCGACGGGCCCCACCAGGTGCCGTTGTCCTGCAAGCCCATACCGAGGTTGTAGAAAGGCTCCCGCGTGTCCGCGAATCCCTGGTACCCCTGGGCGAGGGGCAGATTGCGAATGGGCTCCCACTTCGAACCCCCGTCATACGTGACCGCGACACCGCCGTCCTGGCCGTTCCACATCCGATTCGGGTTCGTCGCATCGATCCACAGCGAGTGGAAGTCGATGTGCGTGGTCGTCGATACCCGCGTCCAGCCCTTGCCCCCGTCGATCGACTTCCACATCGTGCTGCCCACCGCGAAGACGATGTCGGGATTCGTGGGATGGACGCGGACCTGGGTGTAGTAGAGACCGCGCGAGATCAGGTCCTGCTTGTCGCTCATCTTCTTGAAGGTGTCGCCTCCGTCGTCGGAACGGAAGAGCGTGCCTTCATTGGTCTCGGCGATCACGTAGACAACCTTCGAGTCGGAGGGAGCCACCCGGACGCTGAGTCGGCCCATCAGGGCGGGAAGGCCCTTGGTCAGCCGCGTCCAGCGTTTGCCCGCATCGACGCTGCGCCACAGGCCTCCTTCCTGGTCGCCGCTAACGTGGGTCCAGGGCTTGCGATCGAATCGCCAGAGCCCGGCGAAGAGAAGATTCGGGTTCTTCGCGTACATGTCCACGTCGGCCGCACCGTGCTTGTCGTCGGTGAAGAGAATCTTCTGCCAGGTGGCTCCGCCATCCGTGGTCTTGAAGACCCCGCGATCCGAGTTCGGCCCGAAGACGTGGCCCAGCGCCGCGACATACGCAACGTCGGGATTCGTGGAATCGACAACGATGCGAGGGATGTGGCGGGTCTCCTCGAGACCGAGGAAACTCCAGGTCTTCCCGCCGTCGGTGGTCTTGAAGACGCCGCCGCCCGGCGAGACGCTGTTGCGCGGATTCCCTTCACCGGTGCCGACGTAGACCACATCCGGATTGCTCGGGGCAATGGCGATGTCGCCGATCGAATGCACGTCCTGTTCGTCGAACACCGGCCGGAAGGTGACGCCTCCGTCTTCACTCTTCCAGACGCCACCCGAGGCGGCGCCCACCCAAACGATGCGTGGATCCCCTTCGACTCCCGCCACCACGGGCACCCGGCCGGTGGGATTGAGCGGTCCCACCATCCGCCATTCGAGGTTGGCGAGGAGTGCGGGCGTGCGCGGCTCCGGAGCACTGGAGGCGACGGCTGCCGGTCCGGTCACGGGCCGGGCGCTTGTCTTCGCGGCGGCGCCCTGCGCAAGTGCGGTTGCGCCGGCCAGAGTCAGAACGGAAAGGGTGAGAAGAGAGCGCGATCGCATGTATGAGCCTCCAGGGCAGGTGGAGATGATAGTTGCGCCGAGGACGAGCGGACCCCAGGCTCATTTGCGGGTGGCGACTCCTGGGCGACCCGCTCACCGCTCTTCGTTGAAGAACGCAGCCACCGAGGCGAGGACTTCGGCCTCGCGCAGGATCCGCCGATGACCCAGGCCGCGCGTGGTCAAAAGCCGCGCACCGGGCCAGGCCTCGGCGTATGTCTTCCCGTCCTGCCATGGAACCTCGTTGTCGTCCTCGTCGTGAATGACGAGGAGGGGAGTCTTCATGTCTGGCGCCAGCAGGCCGCCGCGAAGATCGGCCATGGCCACCCCGAGCCGGCCCTCGACCGAGCGGCGCATACGATCGCTCAGATGCGGGGAGAGACCGAGCCAATGGCCGAAGACTTTCGGAAAGTGATCGAAGTCTTCGCAGGGCGCCAGGTACACGAGCCGCCCGACCGAGAGGGTCTCGCGCAGAGCGACGGTGGCTCCGGCCGCGCCAAAGGAATGCGCCACGATCCCCGCGACCCCTCCGAGGTCCTTGACCAGGCCCGCGATGGCCTCGGCAAACTCCAGCAGATTGGTCTGGGCGCCCTTCGACGACCCGTGGGCGGGCAGATCGATGGTGATCGACCGGAAGCCTTGCGCCGCGACCGCGAGGGCAAGACCCCCGAGCTGCGAACCCCGGCCCTCCCAGCCGTGCACAAAAAGAACCGGCGGGCCCGACGCACCCCACCGATGACCCGACAACTGGAACCGTCCCGCGGAAAAGATGTCGGGACGCGCCTGCTCCAGCCACCCGCGTTCCCGTTCGGGAATCCGCGCACGGCGAGGGGTCAGGAAAACGCGCGCCGCGACGTGGGCGCCGAGCTTCGGGGAAAGCCGATCGACGCCTCGAATCACCGCCCCCATCATGGCCATCGACCTCGTGCCTCCGCGGTTCGGGTCGTGTCCGGGCCGATTGGCCGTCCTCTTCTTCATCCTGAGCCCAGCCTGGCGCGGACCAACTACCGCTTTTGGATCGCAGCGAAAGAGCCTTTCTTCTGAGGCTCCAGCTTGACTTCGAACGTTCCGGTCGCGTGATTCATCTTCTTTGTGGGGCCTTTCAGGGTGAACTACTGGCTGGGATGGCTTAGGAGGAGCCGCGCATCCTTGGAACCGATGACGTTCTCGATCGGGGATTGCCCGAATTCCACATACTGAGACGAGCCCACGCGCAGGAAGTACTTGACGCTGGCCGGCTTGAAAGTCGGATTGGTGAACGCCGTCTCGGGCGCGCTTTCGGTGGTGTAGCGGGCATCCGAACTGATGGTCACCAGGACCTTGCCCCCCGGGGCCAGACGCTTGCGGCCCTCGGTCAGTCTGAAGAATCCCGACCCCCAGGTATCCGGCGAGCCTTCGCGGAGGAAAGCGGCCACGGAATCGACGGTGATCAAGGTGTCGGTCGAGACGTTCTCGACCCGGAATCGTACGGCCGGGGCGAGGAACTTCTTTTCCGTTCGCGTGGGGTCGAGCACCCAGTAGGTCTCGACATCGCTCACTCTCAGGACCGCCTTCGGGTCGGGCGCGGCGCAGGTCGCGGTCAGGAGCGCCACCCCCATAGTGACGAAGCGGCCCACCTCGGCGATCCGACCGGCCGACCCGAACTTTCGTCCAATGCGGTGAAGATGTCTCATGGGTTGTTTGTTACCATAACGGCCCTCCGCAGGGTTTGAGTAGCGCGAGGCGCCGTTTTCGCTCGAGAAGAGAAGGAAACGTGGCGTTTCCGCAAAGCCCACCCGGCAAGAAACTTTCGAGAAGGGATTCTCACGCATGATTGAAGTCGCGGACTTACGCAAGAGCTACGGCCGGTTCGACGCTGTTTCCGGCGTTTCGTTCACGGTGGACAAGGGCGAGATCCTGGGTTTCCTGGGACCAAACGGCGCCGGCAAGACCACCACCATGCGGATCCTCACCGGCTTCATGCCCGCGACCTCGGGCCGAGTCAGCGTCGCCGGATACGACGTCTTCACCTCTCCCCTCGAGGCGAAGCGGAGCGTCGGCTACCTCCCGGAGCTGCCCCCCGTCTATCCGGATCTCGATGTCATGTCGTACCTCGACTTCTGCGCCCGCATAAAAGGGATCAAGGCCGCCGACCGAAAGACCAGGATCGACCGCGCCATCGAGAAAGCCCGGCTGACCGAAGTTCGCCACAAACTGATCGGCCGCCTTTCGAAAGGCTACCGGCAGCGCGTCGGCATCGCTCAGGCCATTCTGGCCGACCCGCCCGTGCTCATCCTGGACGAGCCCACGGCCGGCCTCGATCCTCAGCAGATCATCGAGACCCGCGAGTTGATCAAGAGCCTCGGAGGCGATCACACGATCATCCTGTCGACCCACATCCTCCCCGAGGTCTCGATGACGTGTAACCGCGTGGTCATCATCAGCAAGGGCCGGGTGGTGGCCGAGGACACTCCTCAGAACCTCACCACGCGGCTCTCGGGGAAGGGGGGGGTGCGGCTGGAGGTGCGGGCCGACACCCGGAACGCCTTCGATGCTCTGCGCGGGGTGGACGGAATCGTGACCGTGAATCCCCGGGGAGATGCGGCGGGCCACACCATCCTCGAACTTCAGGCCGAGGAAGGCAAGGACATCCGGGCCGCCGCGGCGCGGGCGATCGTGGCTGCCAACATCGATCTTCTCTCCTTGTCCCAGATCTCCTTGAGCCTCGAGGATGTCTTCCTCGAACTCACCACCAAGGATGCCGCCTTGGTGGCCGAGGTGGCTCCGGCCCGGCTCGAGGTCTTCTCGCCCATCGCCCCCACTCTGCCGCTCGAGGTCGGGGCGGAAGACGCTCCGCGCTCGGAGACTCCTCCCCTTTCTCAAACCGAACCCAAGGAGAACCACTGATGTCGACGTTCACCAACATTGGCGCCATTGTCCGGAAGGAGTGGCAACACTACTTCGGATCGCCGATCGCGTACGCCGCGCTTTTCACCTGGAACGTGCTGTTCGCGGTGTTCTTCCAGTTCGCCCTCACCTACTTCCTCGACGCCTCCATGAACCCGGAGGGGGGCATGGGGGGACCGCCCAAACCGAACATCAACGAATGGATCTTCCGGCCCACCCTCATGAACATGGCGGTGGTGGCCTTGTTCGTAGCACCCATGCTGACCATGCGCCTCTTCGCCGAGGAGCAGCGCCAGGGAACCTGGGAGTTGCTCGCCACCTCCGCGATCACCGACTGGCAGATCGTGCTCGGGAAGTTCTTTGGCGCCGCCAGCGTCTACGCCCTGATGATCGCAACTTCCCTGCTGAACTTCGTGGTGGTTTTCCTGTACGCGGATCCCAAACCCGAGTGGAAGCCCGTGCTCACGGGGGCGCTCGCGCTGCTTCTCATGGGGTCCTGCTTCATCGCACTGGGCGGCTTCCTGTCGACCTTGACCCGCAATCAGATCGTGGCCGGGATCCTGTCCTTCTGCCTCTTCCTCGCCATCTGGACGCTCTCCTGGCTCGACAATCCGATGGCCTCCGGTCCGGTCAAAGCACTCGCCTACCTGGGCGTCACCAATCACATGGACGACATGGTGAAGGGGGTAGTCGATTCCAAGGATGTGATCTTCTACCTCTCCTTCATCGGCTTCGGATTGTTCCTCACCCAGCAGTCCGTGGAGAGCCGAAGGTGGAGGGAGTAGGCCCATGAAACTCACCGATTTCCTCTCCGTCCTCGGTTTCATCGTCCTTTTCGCCAACGCCTGGTGGGAGAGAGCGGGCCGCGCCCTGCCCCCGAACATCAAGCCCGAGTGGGTCACCGGGGGAGGCCTCGCCCTGATCGTTTTGGGGCTCGCCTTCCGCATCCCCGACCTGGTCCGAGCCGCGGGGGCTCGGCGGATGAAGTACGGCTCCAACAGCGTGATCTACGTGGCCGTGGTGGCCGCGATCCTGAGCGGCGTCAATTGGATGGCGAACCGCTATCCGAAGCGGTTCGATGTCTCCAAGGAGCAGCGCTTTTCCCTCTCGGATCAGACTCGCAAGATCCTCGCCGGCCTGCAAGGCGACGTCACCCTCACCTATGTGCAGCGCAACGCGGCGTCCTCCGCCACCGCGAAAGACGTCCTGCGGGAGTACCAGGCCGCGTCCTCGAGAGTGAAGGTCCTGTACCTCGACCCCATGAAAGAACCCGGGAAGGTCCGGGCTCTCGAGGTCACCCAGCTCCCCACCATCGTGGCGGCCCTCGGCGAAAGGCGGGAGAAGATCACTTTCGACTCGGAGCAGGACATCACGAACGCCATCCTCAAGCTCACGCGGAACGTGAAGAAGACGGTCTGCTTCGCCTCGGGCGAAGGCGAGCGGGATCTCGACGATGCGTCGGAGCGCGGCTATTCGGGAGCGAAGAGCGCCATCGAAAAGAGTCAGTACGAGGTCAGGAAGGTCGTGCTCCTCCAGGAGCAGAAGGTCCCGGACGACTGCACGGTCCTGGTCGTCGCGGGTCCGGAGAGAGATCTTCTTCCCGAAGCGGCGGGGTACGTGAAGGCCTTCGTCCAGGCCGGCGGCAAAGCCATGCTCATGGCCGACCCTCCGGGAAAAACACCGTCGCCCAATTTCGACAGCGTGTTCACGGAGTTTGGGGTGAAGCCGGACGTGAACGTGGTCGTCGACGCCTCCGGGGTTGGGCAGCTCTTCGGCACCGGCCCTTTCATGCCCATCGTGACCGACTACCCGTACCATGAGGTGAACAAGGATCTCAAGGGAACGATGAGCGCCTACGACATGGCGCGTTCCCTCACCCCTGTGACCCCCGCACCCGCCGGGGTGGTGGTCCAGGAACTGGCGAAGACCTCGGCCCGGTCGTGGGGAGAATCCGACACCTTGCTCCAGGAACCGGTGGAGTTCACCGACAAGGACGCTCGCGGCCCCTTGAGTCTGGCCGCCGCGATCACGGTCAGGTCGACGCCCGCGACCCCCGAAGCCTTGGCGCCGGGTTCGACGGAGGGCGAGTCCCCCGACAGCAAGACCAAGGAAGGGCGGGTGATCGCGGTGGGCGACTCTCATTTCGCCGGGAACAGCCTTCTCTCCTTCCAGGCCAACCAGGATCTGTTCATGAACATGATCTCCTGGCTCGCCCAGGACAGCGATCTCATCTCCATCCGTCCGAAGGATCCGGGCGTCCATCGTCTCAACCTCACGGTGAGCGAGCAGCGCAGCGTGCTCATCTTCTCCCTCTTGCTGCTGCCCGGCTTCTTCATCGTCTGGGGGATCACGAACTGGTGGCGGCGGCGGTCATGACCTCTTTCCAGCGCACCGCCGCGGCCGCGGTTATTGCGGCCGGGTTCCTTGGCTACATCTACTTCGTCGAGTCGAAGAAAGACCCGAAGACCGAGAGTGGCGCGGGGGCTCCCCCGAAGCGCGAAAAAGTCTTCAACGGCCTCGACAAACTCAAGGTGAAGTCGATGAGTCTCAAGAGGCGCGGAGGGGACCTGGTCCAGGTCGAGAAGATTGGAGAGACCTGGACGCTCGGGGCGCCCAATGAAGTCCCGGCCGATTCCGGCGAAATCGGAATGCTGCTCGACGCCCTGCAAAATCTCGAGACGGAAGAGATCGTGAGCGAGACCGCATCCGACCTCGCCTCCTTTGGCCTCGGTGAACCGAAGGTGGCCGTGACCGTGGTCGCCGAGGGCGCCTCGAAGCCTTTCGAGTTCGAACTGGGCGACAGCGTTCCCGCGGGATCGAGCCTCTTCGCCCGGGTGCCCGGAAAGCCCCGGCTCTTCACGGTTTCGAGCACGCTCGAGAACACCCTGTCCAAGTCGGCGTTCGACTTGAGGGACCGCGGCGTGCTCAAGGTGAAGAAAGACGCCATCCAGTTCTTCGAGGAGCGGTCCCAGGGCAAGCTCAACTTCAGGCTGGTCCGGGGAGCCAAGGGTGAGGAGGACTGGAAGGTCGAAGCGCCGGTGTCCACCCGAGCGGCCCGCTGGTCGGCGGACAGCCTTCTCGGCCTGATCGAGAACCTCAAGATGGAGAGCATCGCGAGCGAGGAGGCGAAGCCCCAGGATCTCGCGAAATACGGCCTGGGCGGGACCGCGAGACGGATGGTGCTCGGCCTCGTCGAGGCGAAATCGGTCACTCTGGAGATCGGGAGGAAGACGGACGACGGGAAGTACTACGCGCGCGACGCTTCGTCGAACCTGGTGGCGATCATCGCCACCGCGGTGCCCGACGATCTGGACAAGGGGCTCAAGAATCTGCGGGCCACTCGTCTTCTCGACGTAGCGACCTATGAGGTGGCGAGCCTCGAGGTGACATCTTCGGGGACCACCAGGACGTTTGCGAAGACCACCACCAAGGGCAAGGACGGGATCAACGAAGTCGTCTGGAAGTCGACCGCCCCGACCAAGGACGTCGCGGAGGAAGCCGCGTCCTCCGTCATGCTCGGTATCGGCGGGGTGGAGGTGGCCGATTTCATCGATGCGCCCCGGGCCCTTTCGACCTACGGACTGGATGTGCCCGCGTTGCGCGTCACCCTCCGCTTCGAAGGCGACAAGTTGGAAGACTGGTTCGAAGTCGCGGTGAAAGGGGACGCCGCCTTTGCCCGAAGACGCGACGACTCCTCCGTTCTCAAGCTGGACAAGGCCAAGACGGAAGGCCTGATCAAGAGTTTCTCCTCTCTCGGTTCCTGACCTCGCCAAGGCGGCTGGAACTGCGCTGCCAAGAAACCCGTCCGCGTTCGCCCTATTTCAGGCGGTTTTCTGAAGTCGAGGCTTAGGACGAGGTGGAGCGTGGCCGACGGTGCGGTGCGTCGCAGCGTCGGGGCGTCCCCCGGGGAGGCTTCGCGCTTGGGCGCGAGTCACAGGGTCCGTCCGCGGCATTTGCGCCCAACCGAGCCGAGCAAGAAGAAAGGCACCGGGCGGAATTCTCTATCGCAAACAATGGATTTAGAGAGAGGCTACTCAGCAGGCACACGATTCCGAAGTCCCTTAGACCCAGTGCCAACGCCGGAGGCGTGGCCAGGCTGCGCGCTACCCGGCGCCGCGAGCCCACCTCAGCGCCCGGCCGCGCGGGCGCGACCCCAACCAGGCCCTGCGAGATTGCCTACTCCGTCCGCAGGGCGAGCCAAGGCTTGACGCGCGCGGCGCGGTGGGCCGGAACGAGATTCGCGAGGGCGGCTACACCGAGGAGGAGCGAAGTGGCTCCGAGCCAGGCGATGGGATCGAACGGGCTGATGCCGTACAACGCACCGGAGATGGCAAACCCCGCCATGACCGCGAAGATGGCGCCCGCGATCATCCCGCTGCCCGCGACCCGCAGACCCTGGCGCATGATGAGGCCCGAGACATCGCCCGGCTGCGCGCCCAGCGCCATGCGCACACCGATCTCCCGGGTGCGCCGCGACACCGAGTAACCGATCACACCATAGAGCCCGATCGCGGCCAGCAGCATGGCCACGAGACCGACCGCACTCACCGCCCACGCGCCGGCCTTCGCGGGGAAGAGGGTCGCGCCCACCTGATTCTGCATGGTCTGGTTCTGGATGAAGACGAGGTTCGGCTCCATGGCGAGAAGCTCCTTGCGGATCGCCGCGAGAAGCAGCCCCGCGTCTCCGCGGGTCCGGGCCAGGACCTCGTAGCCGTTCTGCGGCCGTTGCGTGACCGCGAAGTGGATGTACGGCGTCGCCTGCTCGCCTACCGTGTTGACGCGGTAGTTCGCGGAGAGTCCCACCACTTCGAGCTCGGGGCCGTCGATGCTGCGGGTACGGAACCGCTTGCCGATCGCGTCCTGGTCCGGCCAGAACCTGCGGGCGAAAGCCTCGTTCACCACCACCACACCCGGCGACTGGGGCGTGTCGGCAGGGTTGAAACCGCGGCCGCGCAGGATGGGAATGCGCAGGGTCTCGAAGTACTCGGGGGTCACGCGGGTCACGTCGATCGAAGTGCCTTTATCGCCCTGAAGCGCGCGCTCCGGGAAGTAGATCGCACTCCGGTTGTAGTTGATGGAAAAAGGCGACCGCTCGGTGAGAGCCACCGCCTCGACTCCCGGAATCGAGCGCACCCGCGGCACCGCCTGCTCCCGGAACGCCTTACCCCGCTCCGCCGAGTAGCCGATCATGTCGAGTTCCGCGGAGAGAACACTCACTCCTTCGGGGCGGAAACCGACGCTCGTCTTCTGCGCGCTCAGCAGGCTCCGTGAAAGCAGCCTGGCCATCGCACGGGCCGATGAGAACGGCCTGTTCGACATTTGGAAGTACGACATCGCCCGCGACATCGACTCGCGAGTCAGCGACCCGACGTTCGTTACCCCCCTCTGGAGTCGCGATGGCCGGTCTCGGATCAGGTGGTCGAGGGGTCGATGCACGGTGCGTTCTCGCCCGAAGGCAAGTGGATCGCGGTCGACGCCCTGGAAGGAGGGTCGAGGAGGCTGGAGGTCAGGCCCTTTCCCGGGCCAGGGAGCCGGATTCCGGTGACGGCCATGGGGGCGAGCTACGCGCGTTGGCGGGGGGATGGTCGCGAGCTGTGCTTCATCTCGCGGGTCGACGGCTCACCGGCCATCATGGCCGCGGCCGTGACCTGGAACGGCGGCGTGCCCGACTTCGGAGCGGGCCATCCGAGCATCGAGGGAGCCTCGCGGGCGACGGACGCCCTGCGCGAGGCTCTGGACGGCTCAGTCGCGCCGATCCTGAAGCCGGTGGGCGAGCTGCCGGACTCGCGCTTGAAGAAGCGCGCGAAGTAGGCGGGGTCCTTGAAGCCGAGCGCATAGGCGATCTCCGCGGCCGTCGCCTCGGTGTGGAGAAGCTGACGTTTCGCCTCGAGGGCCAGCCGCTCACGAATCAGGACGCCCGCGGTGCGGCCGAGGTGGCGGCGCGCGAGGTGATTCAGGTGGCCGGCGGTGATTCGCAGACGCCGCGCGTAATCCCTGGGCTGATGGTTCTCGCGGAAATGCCTTTCGATCAGCTGACGCAGGCGGATCGCGGTGGGGTTCTCGCGAACGGGCGCGCCGGTCTTCGCGGTGTAGACGCGGGCCAGGTGGATGAGCGCTTCATACAAGGCCGCGCGAAGCGCGTGTGGAGAGTCCGCGCGCAGCTTACGGATCTCGCGCTGCATGGCCTTGAGCCTTCGGGCGAGAGCCGATGCTTTGGGTCCGAGCAGCGTAATCCGCATATTCCCCCCTTCGCGATGGAAGTAGGGAAGGGTGAACAGGAAGAGCGGATCGGCGAAGAAGCTCTCCACGAAGTCGGCGGTGAAGAAGAGGCACAACCC
>JANODX010000005.1:0-5143 GCA_031412915.1 Vicinamibacteria bacterium
GCCCTCAGCTACTATCGCGACAAGGATCGACGGAGCAGCCGGGTGACCAAGACGTTCCTGGCCCAGCTCTTCCTCTACCTCTGAGCGGCCGCGCCAGGCCGTCCATCGGGAAATCCCCCCGCGGGACCACTAACAGCGGGCTGCGCCGACGGAAGCGCCCTTGAGGGTTAGTGTAGATTGAGGACATGACCATCATGTCCCGTCTCTGTCGCTGTCTGCTCCCCCTCGCCCTTGCGGCGGCCTGCACTCCTGAACCCGCCGGCCCGAAGTCCCTGGCCGACTTTCCGGATGTCAGCACGGACGCGATCCTCGCCGACATTAGGAAACTCGCGTCCGACGAGTTCGAAGGCAGAGCGCCCGGCTCGACGGGGGAGACGCTCACCGTGCAGTACCTTTCCGAGGAATTCCGCAAGGCCGGCCTCGAGCCGGGAAACCCGGACGGCTCCTGGGTGCAGAAGGTTCCGCTGGTGGCGGTCAAGGGCGCGCCCTCGCCTCTCCTGGTCCAGAAGGGCGGGTCGAAGAAGTCGTTCAAGGTCGGGGACGACCTCATCGCCTTCAGCAAACACGTGGTCGACGAGGTGACGATCGAAAACTCCGAGCTCGTATTCGCGGGTTACGGCGTTCAGGCCCCCGAGTACAGCTGGGACGACTTCAAGGGGATGGATGTAAAGGGCAAGACCATCATCGTCCTCGTCAACGACCCGCCCGTGCCGGATCCAGCCAACGCCGAGGAGCTCGATGCGAAGACGTTCGGCGGCAAGGCCATGACCTACTACGGCCGCTGGACCTACAAGTTCGAGAAGGCGGCCGAGCTGGGCGCGGCCGGAGTGCTGATCGTCCACGAAGCGTATCCGGCCGGGTATCCGTGGAGCGTCGTCCAGGGCATGGCGGGGGAGCGCTTCAACCTCGCGGCGCCGGACAAGAACCTCGGCCGGTCCAAGGTCGAGGGCTGGATGACCATGGAAGCGGCCACCGCCCTGCTGAAGATGGCCGGCCAGGATTACCAGAAGCTCAAGGCCCTGGCTGCGACTCCCGCGTTCAAGGCGATTCCGCTCGGCATGACCGCGTCCCTGAGCGTGAAACAGACCATGCGCAGCGTCGATTCGCAGAACGTGATCGGAAGGCTTCCGGGCGCCGATCCGTCTCTCAAGAACGAGTACGTGATCTACACCGCGCACTGGGATCACTTCGGCCGCTGTGCCGCGATCGACGGCGACGACATCTGCAACGGCGCGCTCGACAATGCCAGCGGCGTCGCCACGATGCTCGAAATCGCCCGCAAGATGGGTACGGTGAAGCCCGCCCCCAAGCGCACCATGCTGTTCATCTCCGTCACCGCGGAAGAACAAGGCCTTCTCGGTTCGGAGCACTACGGAAACTTCCCGCTGTACCCCCTCCAGAAGACACTGGGTGTGATCAACATCGACGGCATCAACCAGTGGGGCAAGACCAGCGATCTGGTGGTCGTGGGCCTCGGCGCCTCCGATCTGGACGACTACGCGACCGAGGCGGCGAGGGAACAGGGCCGCACCCTGAAGCCTGACGCGGAGCCCGAAAAGGGCTTCTACTACCGCTCCGACCACTTCAACTTCGCCAAGAAGGGCGTGCCCGCGTTCGACCCCGGCGCCGGCGTCGACTACATCGGCAAGCCTGCGGGCTACAGTCAGAAGAAGCTCGACGAATACACCAACAACGATTATCACAAGGCATCCGACCAGATAAAGCCCGACTGGGATCTCGGCGGCGCTGCCGAAGACGGCAAGTTGTTCCTCGCCATGGGCTACCGGATCGCCCAGGCGGCGAAGTATCCCGAATGGAAGATGGGCAACGAGTTCCGTTCCATCCGCGAAGCCGCACTCGGACCGAAGAAGTAGGCGCGCGGCGCCCGCTTCCGCTCCCCCGCGGTACGCCCGGTCCGAGCCGAAGCGGGATAGGCTCCGGCCCTCGATGATTGAAACCGGCCCCGAGTTGATGTGCGCCGTGCTGCGCAGCCGGGTGTACGAGGTCGCGCGCGAGACGCCGTTGGAACGCGCGGAGCGTCTGTCCCGGCGTCTCGGGAGCGACGTGTTTCTCAAGCGCGAGGACCTGCAGCCGGTCTTCAGCTTCAAGCTGCGCGGCGCCCACAACAAGATCGCGCACCTCGGTGGCGCCGAACGCGCGCGCGGCGTGATCGCGGCGAGTGCGGGCAATCACGCCCAGGGCGTCGCGTACTCCGCCCGCCAGCTGGGCTTGAAGGCGCTGATCGTGATGCCCAAGACGACCCCCGAGATCAAGGTCCTGGCGGTGCGCGCGCTGGGCGCCGAGGTCGTGCTCGCGGGCGACTCGTACTCGGACGCCGAGGCGCGCTGCTTGGCCCTGGTGAAACAGACCGGCATGTCGTTCGTGCATCCCTTCGACGATCCCCTGGTGATCGCCGGTCAGGGCACGGTGGGCGAGGAGACCATGCGCCAGAGCCATGGCCGCCTCGATGCGGTGTTCGTGCCGGTCGGAGGCGGAGGGCTCGCCGCGGGGGTGGCCGGATACGTGAAGGCGCTCTATCCCGGCACCCGCGTGTTCGGGGTCGAGCCGTTCGAGTCGGACGCGATGTACCGCTCGCTGCAGGCGGGGAAGCGGGTGACCCTCGAGCGCGTCGGCATCTTCTCGGACGGTGTCGCGGTGAAGGAGGTGGGGGCACTCACGTTCGCCCACTGCCGGCGCGCGCTCGACGGAGTGGTGCGCGTCTCCAACGACGCGGTCTGTGCCGCGATCAAGGACGTCTTCGACGACACGCGCAGCGTGATGGAGCCGGCGGGCGCCTTGTCGGTGGCCGGCCTCAAGGCCTGGGTCGAGAGCGAAGGCGTCTCCGGCCTGAGGCTCGCCGCCATCCTGTCGGGAGCCAATCTGAATTTCGATCGCCTGCGTTTCGTGGCCGAGCGCGCCGAGCTGGGCGAGGCGCGCGAGGCGCTGCTGGCGGTGACGATTCCCGAACGGCCGGGCGCGTTCCGCGAATTCTGCGCCGCGGTCGGCGCGCGCGAAGTGACTGAATTCAACTACCGGCTCTCGCGGCGAAACGAGGCCCATATCTTCGTGGGGCTGAAGATCACATCCCGTGCGGACGTGTCCACGGTGGTGGCGAGTCTTACCGGGCACGGCTATGCGTGCGTCGACCTCTCCGACGACGAGATGGCGAAGCTCCACATCCGGCACATGGTCGGCGGCCGGGCCGGTGAGGCGAAGGACGAACGCCTGTATCGCTTCGAGTTTCCCGAGCGCCCCGGCGCGCTGCTCGAGTTCCTCGACAAGCTCGGCGGGCGCTGGAACATCAGCCTCTTCCATTACCGTAACCACGGGGCCGATTTCGGCCGCGTGCTGGCCGCGTTCGAAGTCCCCGAGCGCGACCTGGGCTCGTTCCGCGGCTTCCTCGAAGGGCTCGGCTACTGGTCTATCGAGGAATCGCGGAACACCGCCTATCACCTGTTCCTGTCGGCGTAGCCGCGCGAGGCCGCGGGAGGGAAAGCCGCCGGCTTCGGCCCTTTTGGCATCGCCCCAATTCCGCACGCAGAATCGCGACGGCGTCTGCGGTACACTTTTGGGCATGCCGAAGGAGGCCCGCTCATGAAGATTTCCCGCGTAATTGTCACCGCCCTGACCCTTGGTTTCGCCACCGCCTGTGCCGCACCCCCGCCCCCCCCCGCCCCCGCCGCCCCCGCCCGACACGACGGCTGCGGACACCGCGGCCATCAACCAGTTGCGCGACGACTACGTTGCCGCGTTCAAGGCCGGCGATGCCGACAAGATAGGCAGTCTGCTGACCGAGGACGAAGTGAGCATGGTCAACGATATGCCGACGAGCATGGGCCGCGCCGCCAGCGTGGAGGCGCTCAAGGGAATGTTTTCCCAGATGACCCCCACCGACTTCACGCTCACCTCGGATGAGATGAAGCTCATGGGCGGCTTCGCGTACGATCGGGGAAGGGGAACCGCGACGTTCACGCCGAAGGCCAAGGGTGCTAAGCCCGTGACGCAGGCGACACGGTACCTGGTCATACTGCGCCGCGAGTCCGATGGCTCGTGGAAGGTGGCGCGCGATATGGACAACGTGATGCCCGCGCCGCCCCCGCCGATGAAGTAGTTCGTCCTCGACGTTTTCGGATCGTCCTCAGGGGGGCGCTCGGGGTTAGCATTGAGCGTGGCCACCTCCAATGCATAGGGTTCTTCTCTGTTCCGAACGAGACCTGCGCCCCGATCTTGCGCCGACCCTGATCGGACGCCAGGGCATCGAGGTCTACCGCGTGCAGAAGTTCGCAGACGTCCGGCTCGTGGGCTCGAGCCTGGGAGTCCAGGTGATCCTGGTGGACAGCCAGTTCCCGGACGCCGCCGCCTTCATCCAGCGCCTGCGCAAGGAACCGGCCACCCGCGAGCGCTCCATCGCGGTGCTGACCCGCGGTTCGACTCAGGGCAGCGACCGGAGTCTGCTCGCCGCCGGGGCCAACGCGATCTTCCGCCTCCCTCCCGACGCCGGTTGGGACGAGCGTTTCTCGAAGCTCCTCGATGTGCCCGTGCGACAGCAGGCCCGGATGGTGGTCCACCTCGAGTCGACGACCGAGCCGGAGTACGCAGCTGTGATCCTCAACCTCAGCTCCGGGGGTATGTTGCTCGCCTGCGACCGCCCCTTCCGGGTCAAGGACGAATTCGGGTTCCGCTTCACCCTGCCCGACAAGACGGCGGTGCGTGGTCGGGGCCGAGTGGCCCGCGCCATGCCGCCCACGGGCTTCGGGGTCGAGTTCATCGAACTCGATGGCGAAGGGAAGGACGCGATCCTGGCCTTCCTGCGCTCGGCCCGGATGGGCTGAAGCGGTCCCCGACCCCGCTCCGCCTTACTGCCTAGCAGTCCGTGGTGAAAGTCGGCCGTGCACCGAGACGAGCGATGCGCCCGGCTGGCAAGGCGCCGAGGAGCCTCAATATCGGGAATATTGCGGCGACGAGCAACGTAGTCCAGACGGGATGCAGCGTTCGTGGCCCAAGGACTTCCTGCAACGAGTCAAGAAGAATTTGAGGTATCCCAAACCGGCCTTGCTCTCGCTAGCCCATCTACGTCAACGCCCTGTTTGTAGCTCGCATGGAAGGCTCCTCCGCCTATGGAAAACCGGTAACGGACCCGGTT
>JANODX010000006.1:0-26445 GCA_031412915.1 Vicinamibacteria bacterium
TATTGAGGACGGGCGTGTATTGCATCGCATCGGGAAGCCCCGACTTATGTTGACGCAGATACACCCATTCGGCATTGGCATCGTCGTCGATTCGAAACTGGATGCCGAAGAAACCGCGGGTTGCCGGGGTTGCCACATCAACGTCAACGACGCCGTCTCGCAGCTCCAGGTCTTTCAGGATTGCCGCTCCCCCATCGAGGTAAAGGCATGGGCGTCCCTTGTATTCGGCCGGCTTGGCCTGCCCCTGCAATTCCCATCGGGGCGAGTCGGGTGGAATGGACAGGGTCTGCAGCGGTTGCCCCGCAGCGGTCTTCGTGACGATCGCACTAAGCCCGACCACCAAAAGCAGCCATCCAAACCGCGTGAACGGAGTTCCACCTTGCACAAATGGCAATGGCGTCGGCTGTGCTGGTGCGGTCACGTTGCGGATGAAGACGCCGTCGCAGCGGACGGAAGGAACAGGCCGCGCAGTCCCGGGGCGGCCTCGGCGAGGCGACCCCACGCTGCCTCTCCGTGCGGTGCCTCGGGGTCTAGTCATGTCGCAGAGCTCTCAAGGGATCGACTCGCGCGGCACGGCGGGCGGGGACCCAGCAGGCGGCGAGACCCACGAGTCCCATCAAAACCGCGGCCAGTGCGTAAGCCGCAGGATTCGTCCAACGCACGCCATAGAAGACGACCCGCGTCGAAGCCACAAGCAGCATCGTTACGGGCACGCCGATCGCGAGGCTGTTGCCGATAAGGCGGAGACCTTGCGACAGCACGCGGGTTCTTAGGCTCGACGGAGGCTCGCTCAGGGCCATACGGATTCCGATCTCGTGCGTGCGCTGACTGACCGCGTAGCCGAGCGCGGCGTAGATTCCGAGACCGGAGAGAAGCAGCGCCACGAGGCCGAACGTGGACATCAAAGCCGCGGCGAGTCGAGTAGGCGCGAGGGTTCTTGACACAACTTCGTCCATCGACTGCGCCTCCTGAACCGCGATGCCGGGGGCGAGGTCCGCGATCTGAAGACGCGCCTTCTCCACCAGATCCTTCGGGTCGCCCGTGGTGCGAATGAAGAGGCTGAGCCGCGTCCTCCTCAGCATTCCCGGTTCGTAGATCTGCGGGGTGGTCGCTCCCACCACGCTTTGCAGGCTCAGGGGCGACACCACCCCGACCACTTCCCCGTGGGCATTCGGACTGGCAGGATCCGGCTCGAGCTGCAACCGCTCACCCACCGCTGCGCGGCCCGGGAAGGCGCGCCGCGCGAGCGCCGTGTCGATGATGACACGGCGCGGGGCCGTCGGTTCCTCGTCCGCCTCCTCGAATTCCCGGCCGGCCACGAGCATCGCCCCCATCGTCTTGAAGAAGCCCGGAGAAATGCGCCGATGGTCCGCGGTCGCCGACTCCCAGTGGCGCGCGGTTTCCGCATCATAAGCAAAGGGCTGCAGCGATCCGCTGCCGCTCAGGGGCATGGCATTCGCTCCCGCCATCGAAGTCACGCCGGGAAGAGCCCGGAGCCTGTGGTCGAGTTCTCGAAAGAACTCGCGCGTCCTGACACTTTCGGGAAACTGCAGGCGCGGCAAAGCCAGACGCATAGTGGCAAGACCCCGGGACTCGAAGCCGAGGCTCACTTCGCTCATAGCCCGAAAACTCTGAATCATGAAGCCGGTGGCGGCCACGACCATCACCGCGAGCGCCACCTGGGCGACCACGAGGCGGTCCTGAAGGGCCAGTCGCCGCGACGATCCGGTGAGCCTGTGATCCGCATTCACCCCCGGTGTATGGACCAACGCGGCGGCCCGCAGAGCGGGGACGAGAGCGGATAGAAGCGAGGCGAAGAGCGCCGCTCCTATGGCGAAGGCGAGAACCGTAACGTCAAGGCCCACGGTTTCGAGACGAGGAACCGCGGCCGCTTGCATCCTGATGAGCAGCTTGAGACTAGAAGCGGCGAGCGCGATCCCCGCGACGGAACCGAGGGCCGAGATCACGAGCCCTTCCGCGAGCACCGATCGCGCGAGGTGCAGGCGGCCCGCGCCCAGAGCGGCGCGCAGGCGGAACTCGCCTTCGCGACTGAAGCCACGCGCCAGTAGAAGCCGGGCCACGTTGCCGCACGCGATCAGAAGCACGAAGCCGACCGCACCCATCAAAGACCACAAGCCCCGGCGAACGCCTTTGAGAACATCGCGGTCGAACGGAATCAGGCCGACCCGGAGGTCACCGGCGGAGAATTCCGCAACTTCGTGTTTCAACTCGCCGCCGATCTTCTCCATCTCCTGACGCGCCT
Organism: Vicinamibacteria bacterium; assembly: GCA_031412915.1. Lineage (GTDB taxonomy): Bacteria > Acidobacteriota > Vicinamibacteria > Fen-336 > JAGNNV01 > JAGNNV01. The sequence goes on from JANODX010000006.1 coordinate 2,264, forward strand.
GCGTCAAAGTCACCCCCCGCTTCAAGCGCGCGAGCCCGGTCCACGCGGTAAAGTTGCGCGGCGGAAGCCTCGCGAAGTCGATACGCAAAGGCCGGAAGATCTGCGGCCGCTTCACGAAGAAAACTTCCGCGGGCAGGTACAACTCGAAGTCCTTCGGGAGCACACCGACGATCTGGTGAGGCGTCCCATCAAGGTCCACGCTGCGGTCGGTGACTCCAGGATCGCCTCCGAAGTGCCGTTGCCAGATGTCGTGGCCCAACCAGATCGCTCTCGGCCCGCTCGGCGTGTCTTCTTCTTTAGTGAAGTGCCGGCCGAGCGCCGGTTCGACGCCAAGGAAGGGAAAGAAGTTGGCGGCTATGTTGGCGACGCGCACGAGCTCGGGGTCGTGATTTGCTTCGAGCACCGTCTCGGATCCCCCGATCAGGGTGAAGTCTTCGAAGAGCTGGGCTCGCTCCTTGTAGTCGCGATAGTCCATTGGATGAATCGCGGGCAGTGACTGCGCCTTGCCGAAGCTGTGCCAGATCACCGCGAGCCGCTCGGGATCGCGATAGGGCATGGGTCGAAGCAGGGCGCCGCTGGTCACGCTGAAGACAGCGACGTTGATGCCGATGCCGACGGCGAGACTGAGCACGGCGACGGCCAGCAGGCCGGGTCGGCGCCATAGGGCGCGCCACGCGGTAACCATGTCTCGAATCATGTCGTGATCTCCAGCCATCCGATCCGCCTGAACGGAGTTCCACCTTCCACACGTGGCAATGGCGTCGGCTGTGCTGGTGCGGTCACGTTGCGGATGAAGACGCCGTCGCTATGGCGGTCGCCACTTGCTCGTGGAGGTCAGGCGGAGCGCCATAGAAGACCTTCACCGTCTTCCCCTTCCGATCGAAGACGAACAGGGTCGGCACGCTCAGGATGTCGCCGAATTGAAGTGCTACCTGGGGCGAGCCCATGGCGATCGGATAAGAGAGGTTCATGGTCTGCACCATGGATCGGATGTTCGCCTCTTCGGACTCGACCGCGATCCCCAGGACGTTCACGGAATCGCCGAGCTTTCGATGCGTCTCCCCGAGCCAGGCCAGGGTGCCGCGACAGGGCGGGCACCACTCGGCCCAGAACTCGACCACACTCACCTTCCCCAGGAGCGACTTCGTGTCGATGGCCTTCCCGGTGAGGTCGGTGAGGGAGAAGGCGGGCAGCTCCGCGATAGATGACGGGGCGGCCGCGTCGGGGGCAACGCCAAGCTTTGCGAGTTCGCCGCCGCCCTTTAAGGCGATCTCGATCATACGGGTGAGGTCCGCGCGGAACTTCTCCTGGTTCTTCGGCTCGCGCCAGGGGATGTATCGCCCGGTCTGGTTGCCGAAGAAATCGGAGGGTTTCGCGATCAGGACTTCATTGACGAAGACGGCCGGGTAGAACTTGATGCCGAACTTCCTGGCCAGACCAGACTCCGAGAAGTTCTCTTCGACGAACTCCGCCCTTTCCCCATAGCCGTGGACCACCGCCTTGGCCAGCAAACTTGCTGGATCGGACAGGTTTCAGGTGTAGGGCCAGCGGACCAGAGTGACCCGCACTTTGGAGGGCGCAGCCTGCGCGAGGCCTCGCAAAAGGGCGGTCGCAGCGAGACCCCCAATGCCTTTCACCACGTCGCGACGTTCCATCATTTCTCAAACACCCTTCATGATCTCGAGGTACCAAGGTATGACAACGTCCAGCAGGGCCGCCGCCCGAAGACGTTCGCGCTCGGCTCCATCTCCACCTGCGCGGCTCTTCTCGAGGGCGATCCGCGCCTTATCGAGAAACGCCTCGGCGATGCTGTTATCCCGTTTCGAAGGAGCGAACTGCGTTTCAAACGCGGTCGCCTTGCTCGCAAGCACGGGTTCGTGGGCAAGAGCGGGCGGGGGCAATGTGGCCAGGGTGAGGGCGAAGAGACTGCGAAGCAGGGCGGTCATCGCGCCGAAGTGCCACCCATTCTGGTCCAGCTCTCTGGCGAGCTTCAGCGCGGAATTCGCGAGGATGAAACTCGAGTGCTGTCTGGTCGAACCGGGCCTGGCATAAGCGCTGACGATGTCGTTCTCCACCGTGTTGATCGGTCCTGCGAGCATCGGGATGGCCACGGTGGTTCTCGCCGACGACGACGTCAGTCCAGAGAGGAACAGGGCCAACTCCATGTGACCTTCGGCATTGCCGAGGTAATAAGCACCCGCCGAGACCCCGCTGAAGCGGCCATAGTCGACGGCCACCGCATAGTGCTCATCGACCTGCCCGAATGACTGCTCAGCCATCGCACGCACGAATGCGGTCTGTCCGTCAGGCTTCTCCAAAGGGAATCGGGTCCGATCGGCCTTCAACCTTCGACCCACTTCTTCCCATTCCGCCATGAGGGCGTCGATGTGCTTCCCGGCGGCCTTGCCGGTGTCGTCCCAGCCAGAGGCGGCGCGGGCCAGGGCGGTCACGCCCGGAACGACTGAGGACAATGCTTCGATCGCGGCTCCTGACCGTTGGGCCTTCAACTGAGAGTCCAGGTCGTCGAGGAGTCCCATGATCCGTGGGCGCTCGCCTTCCACCAACTCCGAACTCGGCAAGGCCTTGAGCGCTAGCCGATTGCGGTTCGCCTCGGCCGCGAGAGCGGGGGGCGGGCTTTCGCCTCGACTCAATGTGGGAAGGGTTGTGGCGACGAGAAGGGCGAGCGCCGTTCGCTGTACCCAGGAAACCCTTGCTGGCATGATCAATTCGCCCGTAGCGCCACACCGGGCGACACGCGAGAGGCGCGCCAGGCGGGCCCGATGATGGCCCCGGCGGTCACGACGGCGACCATGAACGCGGCGGCGAGAAACGCGAGCGGGTCGAGCGCCGACATGTCAGGCATCAAGACACCGAGGAGCGGAGAAAGGCCGAGTGCCCCTACCGAACCAACGACGAGGCCGATGAGCCCGAGCTTCCCCCCTTCTCCGAGGATGAGAGAGAGGATCTGCGCCGAGGTGGCGCCCATGGCCATCCGGATCGCGATCTCTCTCAGTCGTGAAGCCACGGTCTGGGCCACCAGGCCAAACAGGCCCACCGCGGCCAGGGCCAGACCCAGACCTCCAAGTGCTAGTCCCGCACCGCTCCCCAGCCGGGCGCCGGTCTGCGAGAAGGACGCGAAATCGCGCAAAGGGAGCGACTCGAGAAGAGGCAGCCCGGGAGCTTCCTGGGCGAGCGCGGGCCGAATCAGCCGTGTGAGTCCCGCCGGTTGGGCGGAGCGGACGAAGAGGGAAACACGCGGGCCGGGGGCTTGATCGAAGGGCCGATAGAGTTGCGGGCGCGGAGCCTCGCCCAGGCGCCGCATGGAAAGGTCCGCGACCACGCCGACCACCGTGGCCGCTTCGTCCTTCAACCCGATGCTGAGGGACCGACCCACGGCGTCCTGGTTTGGAAAGGCGCGCCGAGCCAGGCTCTCGTTGATCACGACCACTCTGGGCGCATCCGCGTTGTCGAACTCCGAGAAGGCCCTGCCCCGCGTGAGCCCCGCCCCCAGGGTCTCGAAGAAGCCCGATGAAATCGCGTTCCAGTCGACACTGATCAGCGGAGCGCTCGCACCCAGAGAGGCAGCGCGCACGTCGAGAGAGGGCGTCCCCAGGCTGTAAGGGGCGACGCGGGCAAACCCCACGCGCTCGACGCCTGGAAGGCCGGCTACCGCATCGATGGCTCGCTGCTGCAGCGCCCGTCCGGCGGTCTCGCTGATGCCGAGGATCGAGGTGTCGAGGCGCGTGATCTGGATGCGATCGAGATCGAAACCTGGCGAGGCGCTCGCGGACTTGGCCAGGAATCGCGCGAAAACGGAGCCGCTCACCAGTACCGCAGTGGCGAAGGCGACCTGGGTGACAACCAGAGCGGAGCGCCATTTCGAGCGCGTCGTACGCTGCGTTCCACCCTCGCGTAGAGCGAACGACGGCTGACTGCGCGCCGCGGCAAGGCCGGGCCCCAGTGTCGCCATGAGGGTCCCCACGAGGGCCACCAGGGCCGAGAACCCGAAGGTGGTGACATCGAGCTCGATGGCGAAACGAAGGGGAACGGCGAAGGGAGGGAGCCAGCCCGGAACCACGCGCGCACCCACCAGGGCGAGGGCGATGCCGGACAGCGCGCCCAGGCCGCACAGGACCATCGCTTCCACCGCAAATGGACCCAGCAGGCTCTTCCGAGAGGCGCCAAGCGCCAGCCGGACTGCGGTCTCGTGACCCCGTTCCATGCTCCGCGCTAGAAGGAGGCCCGAAACGTTGACCAGGGCGATCACCGCCACGAGAAGCGTCGCTCCCTGGAGGAGCACCAGGAACGCCGCAACCGGAGCTCGCAGATCGCGGTCTATTCCCGTCAAGGGCTCGACCAGAATCCGCTCCGGCGTCTGTGAACGGGCCTCCATCCTTGGGAGGCTCTCGTTGATGCGGGTGAGGGTCGCGGCGGCGGACGCCATCGCACCGGGCCGGAGCCGGCCGAAGGCTTCGATCCACTCAGTGGCTCGATTCTCAAGGAGATCACTCTGCCCACTGATCGCGGGTCCCCACGATATGGGGATCCAAAGATCTGCGGCAAAGCCTACGAACTGACCGGAGAACCGGGGCGGACCGATCCCAATGACCGTGAACGAACGGCCGTTCAGGCGAACCTGAGCGCCAACGACCCGCGGGTCGGCGGCGAAGCGTGTTCGCCAGATCGAGTCGGACAGGACGACCACGCCCTCAGCACCCGCACGGTTATCCACCGCGGCGAAGGCGCGGCCCACCCTCGGTCGCACCCCCAAGGTCTCGAAGTAGTTTTCGGAGACCAGCATGCCGAAGACAAGCTCTGGGCCGGAATTGCGCTCGAGGGAAAGGCCGCGGCCGTTGAAGCCGACGAGACCGTTCTGAAAGAGATCAGACTGAGCCAGGGCCTGGTAGGCCGGGTAGGAGAACGACTCGAGGCCGTCCTTGTCGTTTCGCCAGCCGTGAACATCGACGAGGTCCGTCTTGTCAGCGATGGCGGGGAGCGGGTTCAGAATGATTTCGTTCACGAAACTGAAGGTCAGGGTGTTGGCGCCCATAGCCACCGCGAGGGTCGCCACCACCAGAAGACTTGTGCCGGGACTCCGTCTCAGGCGGCGGAGAACGAATCTGAGTTCGTCAAGGGGACTCGCCATGGTGATCGATGCAGCAATGTCCGTGCCGTGGCAAGTCCCGCCCTTCCAGGCGACTCAGCGCACGGGAGCGTCCGATTTCGGAACGCTGATGTTCGACAACGAGTCGGAATGATTTGGCCCGAGGACTCGTGGCACCACGCCCGGGCCCGCGGCGAGGATTGGGACTTCACCAACGAGTCGATCCAGCCCACGTGCTTCGAGACCCGGGCGTAGATGTCAGTGCTGCCGTAGGCGCCCGCTCCTCCCGCGGGCGAGGGTCATGCACGTTGCATATTAGAAACCCGGTTCTATAATGTACGCTATGCGCGGCCGCCGTCATCTGGCTCTTTTGAAGGAGCGCCTCTCTCAATCGCCCGCGGTAGCGCTGCTGGGGCCTCGACAATGCGGCAAGACCACGCTGGCCCGGTCTCTGAAGGGCCTTTACTTCGACCTTGAGCACGAACCGGATCGCCTCCGCCTCGACCTCCTTTGGGATGATCTCCAGGAGGGCCGTGAACTCCTCATCCTCGATGAAGCCCAGACCTGGCCCGAGGTCTTCCCGAGGCTGCGCACCGCGATCGACCGCCACCGCTCCCGGAAGGGTCGATTTCTTCTCCTCGGGTCGGTTTCGCCGGCGCTCATGCGGGAGGTCTCGGAGTCCCTCGCGGGTCGCATGTCCCTCATCGAGCTGACACCGTTCCTTTTCAATGAAGTCCCGGCGGCCTCTCTCACTTCTCTGTGGCGTCGCGGGGGATTTCCAGACGGCGGCATCCTTGGCAAGGGCGAACACGGCTATCCGCACTGGCAGCGCGACTATGTCACTTTGCTGGCCCAGCGCGATTTGCCCGCGTGGGGCCTTCCGGCCAAGCCCCAGGTCACTCTCCGCCTGATGCGAATGCTTGCGGCGCTCCACGCCCAGGTGTGGAACGCCTCGCAGGTCGGGCAGAGCCTGGGCCTGAGCTATCACACCGTCAACAGCTACCTCGACTTTCTGCAAGGCGCCTACCTGATCCGGCGCCTGGCGCCCTATGCGGCCAACTTCGGCGCGCGCCTCACCAAGAGCCCCAAGGTCTACTGGCGCGACTCCGGATTGCTCCACTCGCTCCTCGGCGCCCGGGACGACGACTCCTTCCTCTCGCAACCGTGGCTCGGCGCCAGCTGGGAAGGGTTCGTGATCGAGCAGGTCCTCGGCCGGTTCGAGCAGCGCGGCCTTCACGCTGGCGCTTTCTACCTGCGAACCAGCGACCAGCGCGAGATCGACCTCGTGCTCGATCTCGGGAGCCGCCTCTGGGCCATCGAGATCAAGCTGACTTCCGCGCCCGGCCTGGGCGACATGGAGAAGCTCAACCGCCACGCCGACCTCATCAAGGCGGACAAGCGGATTCTTATCTCGCGCACCGCCAAGAACACCTCCAATGGCCGGCAGATCTCGTGCAACCTGGCGTGGTTCGCTCAGGCGATAGAAGACCTGTAAGCCGCGTCCCGGGATGCGATTCAAGCGCCGGTGAGCGCGCCTTCGCGGCTCTCGCGTTGCTCAGTCGCAACTGAGTGCCGACACCAGATTCGTGCGACTGGCTTTCCTGGCCGGACCATCGGCGGCAAGCAGTGCCATTGCGGCGAGGACGAGCAAAGACAGGGCAAGAGTTGGCGGGTCGTAACCCTCAACCTGAAAGAGCAAGGGCCCCAGCGCGTTGCTGGCGCCGATGGCGCCGCCGAGACCCAAGGTCACTCCGATCACGACGGGCAGGAGAGCCTGCCGAGCCACGAGCCAGCGAACATTGCGCGAGGTCGCGCCTAGGGCCATCCTCACTCCGATCTCCCTCGTGCGCGCGGCTGCCGCGTAGGACGCGACCGAATACACGCCGGCGGAGGCGAGGAACAACGCGAAGGTCGCGAAGATCAGCAACGAGAACGTGGCGAGCCGCCTTTGAATGCCGAGGTTGGCGTAGGCCTGTTCCAGGGTCTGCACCTGATAGATCGGTTGAATGGCATCGAGCTGTTTCACGGTGTCGCGCACCGAAGGCGCCAGGGCCAACGGATCGCCAGCCGCTCGCACGACCGTCATCAGCTGATTGCTGAAACCGATCTGGGGCAGCGCCACGAAGAGTTCCTGGCCTTCCGCGCGGTCGAGACCGCGGTTCTTCATGGTGCCGACCACACCGACCACCTCCGCCACAATGCCGCCTTCACCCTTCTCGAAGCGCAGGCGCTTCCCAAGTGCGCCGCCTTTGGGGAAGTACCGTTTCGCGGCCAGCTCATTGAGCACGACCACCTTCGGCGCATCGGCGCGATCGTCACGACCCAGCAGGCGACCCTCGCGAAGAGGAATGCCCATGGCCTCGAAGTAGTTCGGCGACACCGACGTGAAGTAGGCGTTCTTCAAGGAACCCTCGGCAGCCACTTCCTCGCCCTCGATGCGGAAGGACATCGACGAGAAGTAGAGAGGAGGCGTCTGGCTGGCGAGCGCTGCCGCGGAGACACCGGGGAGGGCCAGCAGATTGGCCTCCAGAGTCTCAAAGAACCGCTGGTAGGCCCCGGGGTCCTGGTACCGCTGCGTGGCCAGGGTGGTGCGAAAGCCGAGGATCTGAGAGGTCGCAATACCGGGGTCCACAGACTGAAGACGGACCAGGCTTCGAATCAGCAGGCCACTGCACGCGACCAGCAAAGCCGCAAACGCCATCTGAAAGCCGACGAAGAAGCGATGCGCGCGCAGACGATGCGCGCCACCCGTCGCGGTGGCGCCCTCGGCGCGCAGCGCAGACTGCGAGTTCGTGCGAAGAGTGTAGAGGGCGGGGGCGAGACCAAACAGGAAGCCGGAGAGGAGCGACACGGACAGAGTCACGCCGAGCACGCCCATGGACAGGGAAAACTCGCCCGGAATCCGCAGGGTTACCTTCGAGAGGGCGAACTGCAACGCCTTGAGCCCTTGGGTGGCGAGCAGCATTCCCGCGAGGGCGCCCAGCACAGCGTGAAGGGTGCTTTCACAGATGAGCTGGCGGACGATCTGGGAGCGCTTGGCGCCAAGAGTCATGCGCATGGCCATCTCCCGGCTACGTTCCATGGCGCGCGCCAGCAGCATGCTGGCCACGTTCACGCAGGCGATGAGGAGGACGAAGAGGGCGGCGAAGAACAGAATCATCGCGGCCGGGCGCATGAATCCCACATTGATATCGACGAACGAAAGCGCCTCCAGGCGCCACTTCTCATACTCCGGCTGAGCGGATCGGAATTGCGAGTCGGTGCGTGCGGCGATCACCGCGAGTTCGGCGTTCGCATCGACGAGCGATTTGCCCGGGGCCAGACGGGCCAGTATCTGAAACTGCCGGCGACCTCGCGGGAAGGCTTCGGGGCCCACCGGCATCGGGAGCCACAGGTCGGCGCCATAGACCAGCGCGCGTTTCGGCAGGATGCCGACGAGGGTGTGCATCTCGCCGTTCACGATGATGCCGCTGCCCACGCGATTGACGTCGGCTCCCAGGCGGTTCTCCCAGAACCGATAGCTGATCACCGCGACCTTCTTCCCAGCCTTGATCTCATCTTCGGTGAACCCGCGTCCGATGACCGCGGGAACGCCGAGGGTGGGCAGCGCGTCTCCCCACCAGAAAGCGCTGAAGACATTCTCGGTCGCACTGCCTTCACTCACCTGCCGATTGCCAAGATCCCACGCGACGATACCGGTGAGCGTCTTGCTGCTCTCGCGAACATCCACGTACTCGGCCGGCGAAAGGTTCTCGAAGAAGCTCAGCTCCTGCTGAAGCTTCGGAAAAGCACTGCCCACGCCCACCAGACGATCAGGCTCGGGAAAGGGAAACGGGCTGAGAATCACGCCATCGATCACGCTGAAGATGACCGTGGTGGCGGCGATGCCGAGGGCGAGGGTCGCGGTGATGGTGGCGGCGAGCCGTTTGTTGCGCGTGACCGATCGCCAGGCGCATTTCAGGTCGTGGAGGAGTGTGCTCATGATGTGGTCGCCCTTCTGGAGCCGGTGAGGTGCACGGTCGCCGAGAGGTGGCGTCGCGATGCGCTGAATGCAGGGAGGATGTATGGACAAGGGTTCTACTCGGTGCGCAGCGCGATGACCGGGTCGATCCGCGTCGCGCGTAGCGCGGGCAAGGCCGCGGCTACACCGCCGGCCACCACCAACACCAACACGGAGGGCAGAGCGCCCCACAAGTCAGCCATCGATGTTCCCGGCACCGACCGCGAGACGAGCAGGCCCGCGAGGATAGCCGCGGGTACGCCGGCCGCGATGCCCACGCCCACCGCTCCGAGCGCCTGCCCAAGCACGAGCCGCGATAGTGCGGTGCGTCCGCTGCCGAGGGCGACACGAATGCCAAGCTCGCGCGTGCGCTCGCCCACGCCACGCGACGTGACCCCGTAGATGCCGACGACCGCGAGCACCAGGCCCAGCCCGGCGAAGGCGAGCAACAAGACGCTGCGGAAGCGTCCGGGGCCGAGGGAACTGGCCATGAACTCTTCGAGCGTGGTCACGCCCGACAGCGGCAATCCGGGATCCACCCGGTGCACGGCCTGGGTGATCGCGCGACGGTACCCGCCCGGTTCGGAGGCGGTGCGCACAAGAAGGGTGATCTGCGCCGCCGGGTTGCTGTTCTGCGAATACGGCAGGTAGAACGTCGGCGCGGTGGGCTGCTCCAGCCCACGGTCGCGGACATCGTCGACCACGCCAATGACGGTCATGAGCCGGGTCGGGTCGGCGGAGCGGGCCAGCCTTCGGCCGATCGGATCCTCGCCCGGCCAGACCTCGAGGGCCAGCTGTTGACTGATAACCGTGACCGGCAGTGAGTCACCGACATCCGAGTCCGCGAAGGTCCGGCCCCTAATCTCCCGGATCTTCATAGTCTCGAAGTAACCCGGACTCGCGCGCCGAAACTGGAGGGTACGCGGCTGGCCGTCCGCGGTGGGCCGACCGTCCACCACCACCGAGGTCAGAAAACCGGAGCCCGGTTGAAATCGGTTGAAGCCGGCGCTCGCTGATACGACGCCGGGTACGGCGCGCACTTCCTCGACCACACGCTTCACAAATGCCGCGCGTTCAGCGGGTCCTGGATACCTGGCGACCGGCAGGCCCATCTGCGCGGCCAGCACATTCGACGGGTCGAAGCCGGGTTCGAGGGCCGAAGTCTTCCCAAAGGTGCTGAGGAGCAGGGCGCTCGTCACCAGCAGCACGCTGGCAATCATGGTTTCGATCGTGACCAGCCATCCTCGCGTGCGGGCCTGTCGTTGCGATCCTGCGGTGCGCCGGCTGGATTGGGCGAGCCCCTGGGCTAGATCCCCACGCGTGGCCGAAAGCGCAGGCAGCACGCCCGAGATAACACTCACGAACAGCGACAGAACAAGCGCGCCGAACTGAACGCGCCAATCGATGGTGACCACGCCGAGGGACTCCGCCGCCCCGGAGTCAAGAGCGAGAATGGCGGGTAGAAAGGCGCGCGCGGCCAGGAGTCCGGCCGCACCGCCGGTAAACGCGACCAGCACCTGCTCCATGGCCAGTTGGCGAACGATCTCCACCCGGCTCGCGCCGAGGGCACTCCGAAGCGTGATTTCGTCATGGCGCCCGCTCATTTCGGCGAGGGTGAGCGTCGCCAGGTTGGCGCACGCGATCAGGGTCAGGAGACAGATGGCCAGGAAAAGCAGGGTGAGGGCGGGCCGGGCATCGCCAAACATTCCTTCGCGTATCGACACCGCGCCCGCGGACCACCCTTTCAGCGCGACGGGGTGCTCGTCCACAACACCGCGCATCACCGATTCGACTTCGGCCCGGGCCTGATCCGGTGTAGCCCCTGGCCGCAGTCGGGCGACCGCCCGAACGATGGTGGACGACGGCACCGGCTGATTGCCCCGGTGAATCGAGAGGGGCGTGAAGATTTCAGCGCCGACGAACTCAGGCTCGAAGACCGGCGGCAACACGCCCACCACGTCGAACTCTTCGCCGTCAATCATCAGTCGACCGCCTAGCGGCGCGTCGGCACCCATCCTCGACCGTGCGAATCCGCTGCTGATAACCGCGACCTTCGCGGCGGCCGTATCTTCGGCGCCGGTGAACATCCTTCCGGCTGAAAGCTCAATCCCCAGAACCTGAAAGTAGCCAGGCGATACGCCCGCCGTCGCGATCATTTCGACTTCGCCGCCTCTGGTCAGCGCCCGATCACGCGACCAGATGCCCACGACGCTCTCCACACTCCGCATTCCTTCACCCATACGGACGAACGCCGGTGAGAAGAGCGGCGTTCCGCCGAGCACCGCCCGGGAGCCCGGCGGCAGCGCGAACAAGGAGACGAGCCGGCTCTCGTCGGCAAAAGGCAGCGGTCGAAGAAAGGTGGCGCTGATGACCGCGAGCACCGCACTTCCGGCGCCGACCACCAGAGCGATGGTCACCGTCGCAATCAACGCGTAGGCCGGGCGTGAACAAAGGGCGCGCCACGCCGCGCGGACGTCGGTCAGCCGCGACAAGGCGCCGGAGTCCAGCGGGTTGACCATGGCCGATCACGGAGCAATGTCCGTGCCGCGGCAAGTCTCGGTCCTTTCGGGAGCTTCAACGCCCTGAAGCGTCCGATTTCGGAACGCCGATGTCCGGCAACGATTCGGCGGAGCCGCTCGGCGTCCTGGATCTTCGGGCCATCGGGCGCCGGGCGTGGAGTGGACCGAACGAAGAACCCCGCCACCGTTTCGGTCGACGGTACGCCCCCTTGCTTCCGTCCAGGCAATGGACACGCTATCGGGCTACAGCTTTGATCTTTCCGGCGTCGACGAGACGGGAGCGACGCCCTTCTGGCGCGCGGCCTACGCCTCCGATGTCGATGCGATGAAGCTCCTCGCCGCGCACGGGGCCGACCCCGACATTCGCACCACGAAGTCCGCGGGCCGGCCGCGCACCGGCGACGACGGTCAGCGCGACACGAAGGACGTGTCGGGCTTGCCTCCGGTTCCGACCGGAGGCCCGGCGATCACCGCCCTACAGGCCGCGGCGGGTGCGGGTTACGGCGATCACCGGCGACGGTCCGTACGGATTCCACAACATCGTGATCGTCAGGAAGACTTTCGACCTCACGTTCTGACCGCGGATCTATTCCTTGAAGTTCGAAACGTTGCCGGTGCGATACCAGCGGCCCTTGCGCTTCTCGTAGAGCTCGATCCAGGCGCTCGTGAACGCGATGGCCTCCTTCTTTCCGTCGGGTCCTGCTTGCACGCCCCGCGCCTGGACCTGCACGACCACCCAGCCGAGGGTTCCGTCGATCGATACGGTGACGACGGGCTCAATCCCGTCCCGATACTCTTCAAACGCTGTTCGCTTCAGGTAGGGGCCGAGGAACGCCCGGCGTTGCTCAAGGGTCGGTCGGGTAACTTCGCCGCGACCGGCCACGACGTAATCGGCAGATTCGTCCTCGAGCAACATTTCGATGTTGCTGCGACGATGCGCCTCCAGGATCTTCTCGTGAAGGGCGCGCAACGCGTCCGTGTCGGCGGAGGCCCACGAGACGGATGCGCCAAGCAGCATCGCCAGGATGAAACGAGCCGACAATCGAGGGGTCATTGGGAGTCCTTGCTGGAGTCGAAGTTCATGAGTAGGTAGGGCAACGCCGCGCGTGCCCTGAAAACGGGGAGTTCTTCTTGACTTGCGGAGTTGAAGGTGCCCCGGGTGTGACAGCACCCCGGCCGAACCAGACGAGGGCTGCGATCGCGAAGAACACGATCCACGAGAGATGCCGGCCGCGCGACCCCACGAGGGCCACCACGCCGGCCAGGCCGAAGGTCGTCGAGATAGCGGTGGCGAGGGCGGAACGGCTCATGCTTTCCGGCGAGGCCATCAGAATCATCACGCCGGCAAGACCGAGCCACGCCACGCTCGTGATGTGCCACGCGAAACGCAGTGTCTTTCGGGTGAACTCGTCGCTCCCGAAGAGCTTCGGAAGGTCCGCCCGCCGACGGCACCGGCTGATTGCCCCGGTGAATCGAGAGGGGCGTGAAGACTTCAGCGCCGACGAACTCAGGCTCGGAGACCGGGGGCAACACGCCCATGACCTCGAACTCTTCGCCGTCGATCACCAGTCGACCGCCCAGCGGAGCGGCAGCGCCCATCCTCGACCGGGCGAATCCGCTGCTGATCACCGCGACCTTCGCGGCGGCTTTATCTTCGGCGTCGGTGAACATCCTTCCCGCTGCGCTGATGACCGCGAGCACGGCACTTCCGGCGCCGACCACCAGAGCGATGGTCACCATCGCAATCAACCCGTAGGCCGGACGTGAACGAAGGGCGCGCCACGCCGCCCGGACGTCGGTCAGCCGCAACAAAGCGCCAAGGTCCACAGGGTTGGCCATGGCCGATCACGGAGCAATGTCCGTGCCGAGGCAAGTCCCGATACTTTCGGGAGCTTCAACGCACTGGGGCGTCCGATTTCGGAACGCCGATGTCCGGCAACGACTCGGCGAGGCCACTCGGCGTCCCTGGTGCTCACGCTTTTCAGGAGCCGGGTGTGGCGCAGCCAGGAACGGTACGCCCCTTGCTTCCGTCCAGGCCATGGACACTCTCCGCCAAGACCTGATCTACGCGCTCCGGCGTTTCGCCGTGGCGCCGGCGTTCACTTTTGTGGCGATCGCGACACTCGCCCTCGGTATCGGCGCGAACACCGCGATCTTCAGCCTCGTTTACGCGGTCCTGCTGAAGCCGCTCCCCTTCAAAGAGCCGGATCGTCTGGTTCAGCTCTATCAGGTCTCCGAAGGCCGCAACGTGGCTTACTTCTCGCCCCAGAACTTTCTCGACACTCAGTCCGCGGCTCGAAGCTTCGAAGCGATGGCGGCGGTCGATGGAGGCCCCGTCACTCTGACCGGCCACGGCGCGCCCGCCGTCCTCACCGGCGCCGAAGTCAGCGCGTCGTTCTTCAATGTGTTTCGAGTGAGGCCGCAACTCGGAAGAGTGATCAGCCGGGATGAAAACGAACCGGAGAGGGCCACGGTCGTCGTCCTCGGACACGCCTTGTGGCAGGGACGCTTCGGGGGCGACGCCAGCATTCTCGGTCAAAAGGTCCGGCTGGACAGCCGGCAGTTCACGGTCGTTGGCATCGCCCCGAAAGACTTCTCGTTCCCCGAGGGCGCGGAGCTGTGGACGCCCCTCGCTTACGACCAGGTCTTTCGAGAGAAGAGCCGGGGTGCGTGGTACCTGCGGGTCTTCGGTCGCTTGGGACCAGCCGCGACCCTCCCCTCGGCCATCGAGGAAACCAAGACCATCGCCGCCCGTCTCGCGAAGGCCCACCCGGACACGAATGAGGGTCTCGGTGGAACCGCGCGTTCCCTTCAGGAGGCGATGGTCGGCGACTCACGGCCGGCCCTCTATCTTCTGCTCGGCGCCGTGGGCCTGGTCCTCCTCATCGCCTGCGTCAACGTCGCAAACCTCCTGATGGCTCGCGCGGCCGCCCGCGAGCCGGAGTTCGCGGTGCGGCACGCGCTCGGCGCCGGCCGTGGGCGCATCTTCCGGCAACTCATGACGGAGAGCCTGCTCCTGGGCGTTCTCGGCGGCCTCGCGGGCGTCGTCGTGGCGTCGATGTCTCTCGACAGCCTTATCGCCCTTCAGCCGAACGGGGTCAAACGCCTGAGCGAGGCGCGGGTCGACCAGACGATGATGTTGTTCGCCGCTGCTCTCTCCATGCTTACCGGCCTGTTCTGCGGTACGTTCCCCGGCTTGTCGGCGCGGCGCCCGCCCGCGCAGGCCCTTCGCGAGGGCAGTCGCGGATTGCTCGCCGGCCGCACCGGTCGGGTGCGCGGTGGCCTGGTGATGGCCCAGATGGCCCTCGCCATGATGTTGCTCTCCGGTGCGGGACTGCTCCTCCGCAGTTTCGCTCAGCTTCAGCAGGTGAAGCCCGGCTTCGATATCGAGAACGCGCTCACCTTTCGGATGTCCCTGCCCGCCGAGGCTTACAAGGATGAATCGGTTCGTGTCGCCTTCTTCGACCGCCTGCTGGAGCGGCTGAATGCGCTGCCCGGGGTGAGTGGAGCCGCCGCCGTGGTGGGACTTCCGCTCAACGGCACGCAGCTCAATATCTCGTTCACGGTCGCGAATCGCCCACCTCTTCCCCCCGCCCAACAGCCGTCCATGGAAATGCGACCCGCCACTCCCGGTTACTTCAAGGCCATGGGGATTAGGGTGACCAGGGGGCGCGGAATCGAACCCGGCGATACCTCGCGCTCAGCGGCGGTGGTCGTGCTGAGCGAGTCGGCAGTTCGGAAGTACTTCCCCAACGAGAACCCGCTCGGCCAGTCGATCACGCTTGGCTGGCGGCGGCCCGAGGGCATGCCGACAGCCGGCGGCGAGGTGGTCGGCGTGGTCGCGGATGTGAAGACCCTTGGGCTCGCCCGGGATGTGGTTCCCGAGATCTACGTTCCCTACGCCCAACTTCCCCTCGGCAGCATGGACGTCGTGCTTCGCACCAGCGTTCCCCCACTGTCACTTGGGCCGTCGGTCGTAGCGGCGGTTCGGGAACTGGATCCGGAGATCCCGGTCGCGCGCCTGCGCAGTCTTGATGATCTGGTCGCCCGCTCCATCTCGGAGCCACGGTTCTACATGCTCCTCCTCGGCTTGTTCGCGGCGACCGCAATCTTTCTCGCCGCCCTCGGCATCTTCGGCGTGATGTCCTACGCGGTGGCCCAGCGTTCGCGCGAGATCGGCATTCGCATGGCCCTGGGGGCGCACGCGGGGGACGTGATGGGGATGATTCTGAAGAACGCCGGAGCTCTCATCGTCTCGGGAATCGTCATGGGGCTGGTGGGTGCCCTCGCCCTTTCCCGATCGCTATCCGGCCTGCTCTTCAATCTAAGTCCCAGCGACCCGCTCACCCTTGCCTCGGTCGCGGGCCTGCTCAGCGCGGTCGCCCTTGTTGCCAGCTACCTCCCCGCCCGAAAGGCCACGCGCGTCGATCCCTTGCTCGCACTGAGAAGCGATTAACGGAGAAGAGTCGGCTGCGCCCCGATGATGAGCCGTGGACGAACGCGGATCGCCCGCCTTAACTTAGCTGCCGAAACGCCCGTAGTTGATCCAGGCGATGACCGCGGAGCAAACCAAGAGACTGAGAGAGGGCAACATCTTGAACGGCGGGTTTCCGACGCGCAAATGTGTGGTAACGGCGGCGGCCATCAGAATCGCGATCCCAAGTCCACCTGCCACCGCCATCGGCGCCCGGTCGATTCCAAGCAAGAGCAGGATGGAAAAAGTGAGCTTGAGGATCCCAACCAAATCCCTCAACCACTCGGGGTATCCAAACTGCCTGAACTCCTCAACGATGTTGGCGTAGCGGACCACCCAGACAAAAAAGACCGCTGCCGCCACCAGCGCCTGAAGGCAAATCGCGAGGTTCTGCATACCACCATAGTATCCATCATCGGCTGGGAATGCCCGCGCCCGGCCAGCACATCCCGACTTGCGGTTTGGGGGTATGCTCCCGCCCCTACGCATCCGGGTGCCTCCGTGGCGTAGTGATCCGAAGTCATTCGCAACCACCTCAGGAGAAAAGTACCCGTGCCAAGACTCAGCCTGTCGGCGGTGCTCTGGTTGAGCGCCGCCTTTCTATCCTTTCTGGCCTCGGTCGCCTGCTGGTTTTTCGTCGACCAGGCAACCGGGCTCTATATCGGGTTGTGGGTGCCCTCCATCCTCGCTCTCGGCGCTCTGCTCAATACCTTGCCGCGACGCGAGAAGCTCTCCACCCCTGCTGCGGGCACGCAGAGCAAGGCTGAGTAGGAAGGACCTGAACCATTGACGACCCTCAACGCCGCGGTTTTTCTGTTCGGAGTCCTGATTTTCGCCATGGTTGGCGCGGGTGTGCTCGTCCTGTTCTACGGCCACGCCTACATGGAACAGGCCAGGCGTGCCAACACACCTCTCAGCCCCCGCACCAAGCGCCTTCTCTCTGGCTTCCTGGGCGAAGACGCACCGTAGTCTGGGCGCGTGAATCGAACCTATTTAGTCGTTGGCCACTCGAGCGGTATCGGACTCTGCCTGGCCCAAAAAGCGTTGGCCGACGGACATGATGTGGTCGGCCTTTCGCGCCCCCTCTCGGGCTTGTCCTCGAAGTCGCTGAGAGAAGTTCGGGCCGATGTGCTCGAGGTCGACCTGACCGCCCTCGATTGGCCGGAAGCCATCGATGGGGTCGCGTACTGCCCGGGCACCGTCAACCTGAAGCCGTTTCGTGCTCTGAAGGAATCGGACTTCCTCGACGATTTCCGTATCTCCGCCCTCGGTGCGGTGCGCGTGCTCCAAGCCACGGGAAAGGCCCTGAAGGCCGGTCAGCACCTTCCCTCACCCAGACCCCGTTGACCTCGCGCCTGTTTTCCACGGAAGAGCGAATTCAAGGCAGCCGCGACCGCAATCCCCTCAAACAGATTGGTCAGCCCGAAGACATTGCCGACCTGGCTCTGTTTCTACTGAGCGAGAAGGCTCGGTGGATCACCGGGCAGGTTTGGGGTGTGGATCGCACCACAGGCTGACAACCGGGGCGGTGGTACCCTTCTTCAACAGGAAAGACATGGCCAGCAACACACCAGATTCGGACAGCGGCACTCCGGTCTCGGATCGCATCCGGGCACGCCTGCAGAAAGCCGGGCGTCGTTTCCACGCCAACGACAATATCGCCGCCTTTATCGAAGAAGGCGAACTCGATCAGCTGCGGCTCGAGGTCGCGAGCAGGATCGACGGGCTGCTTCAGGCCCTGGTGATCGATACCGAGAGTGATCACAACACTCAGGACACCGCGCGGCGCGTGGCCAAGATGTACCTGATGGAGGTCTTCGCCGGTCGCTACCACAAGCAGCCCCCGGTGACCGAGTTCCCGAACGTATCCCACCTGAACGAGCTCATGATCGTGGGACCTATCACCGTGCGCAGCGCCTGCTCGCACCACATGTGCCCGATCCTGGGAAGGATCTGGATCGGGGTCATGCCCAACGAGCATTCGGCCCTCATCGGCCTCTCGAAGTACGCCCGCCTCGTCGAATGGGTGATGACCCGGCCGCAGATCCAGGAAGAGGCGATCGCCCAGCTGGCCGAGCTGCTGCAGGACAAGATGCAGCCGGACGGCCTCGCCATTGTCATGGAGGCGGATCACTATTGCATGCAATGGCGGGGGGTCAAGGACATGGAGTCCAAGATGACCAACAGCGTGATGCGCGGCTCATTCCTGAAGAATCCCGACCTCCGGAAAGAGTTCCTCGCCCTGCTCGCCAATCGAAAGACCTAGGAAAAATCCATGCTGGTACGACTTCTCTACGCGAGCCGGTCCGCCGCCGATATCAACGACGACCTTCTTGGCGCCATCCTCGAACGCTCGGGCCGGTACAACACTGAGCACGGGATCACCGGCATCCTCTGCTCCTATCCCCAGGGCAAGGTATTCCTGCAGGCCCTGGAGGGCGGCCGCGCTGCGGTTAACGAGCTGTACGGCAACATCGTCCGCGACCCGCGCCACGTCGAGGTGACCCTGCTCGACTACACCGAGATCACGGAGCGCCGTTTCTCGAACTGGCG
Source organism: Vicinamibacteria bacterium (assembly GCA_031412915.1). Taxonomy (GTDB): domain Bacteria; phylum Acidobacteriota; class Vicinamibacteria; order Fen-336; family JAGNNV01; genus JAGNNV01. Next base: position 20,914 of record JANODX010000006.1, read on the forward strand.
CATGGGCAACGTCAATCTGAACCGAGTCAATGTCGGCAGCATCCTGCGCTTCTCGGAAAGCCCCATCCTCGACCCGTTCTCGATGAACGGCCAGACCGCCCTCCTGCTGCTCGAGGAACTGGCCAGCACCGCGGCCATCGCGAGCCGCGACGGCGCGTAGTCAAAGCCCCCGGGCTTCCGCATATCCACCCGTCCTCATGACTCTCTGGAAGTGAGCGGCCTCAAGGGACCTGATACTGCCGGGCGAGCGGCCGCTCCGCTTCAGGAACGAACGCCGTTGGACCAGCTCGCGCTGAAGGACCGCGCGCTCGATGTGGCCGCCGAGGGCGTCACCATCGCGGACGCCCGCCTGCCCGACCGGCCGTTGATCTATGCCAACGAAGGGTTCGAGCGCATCACCGGGTACCCCGTGGCCGAGGTCCTGGGCCGGAATTGCCGGTTTCTGCAGGGGCCTGGCACCGATCCGGGCGCGGTCGCTGAGATCCGGGCTGCGGTGGCCGGGCAGCGGGAGTGCGTGGTCGAAATCCTGAACTACCGCAAGGACAAGACGACGTTCTGGAACCGTCTCTCCATCACCCCGGTTCGAGACCGCACGGGCGCGCTCACCCATTACATCGGCGTCCAGTCGGACGTTACCGCGCGTCGGGAGGTCGAGCAGACGTTACGGCGGTCGAAGGAAGCGCTGGAACAAGACATGCGCCTGGCCGCGCGCATCCAGCAGACCCTGCTTCCCCCGCCCGATATGCATTTGCGCGGCTTCCGCTTGGCCCACGCATTCCGAGCCTGCACCGATCTGGCCGGCGATACGGTGGGCATCGTCGAGCTTCCCCGCGGACAGGTGGGGCTCTATCTCCTCGACGTGAGCGGGCACGGGGTGGGAGCGGCGCTGCTCTCCTTCACCCTGAATCACCTGTTGTCGCCGTCGCTGGAAGGGGCGCTCCTCGTGGAAGAAACCGAGGCGGGTCCCGACATCGTCCTGCCCTCGCGGGTGGCCGAGCGCCTGAATCGGCAGTTCCCCATGGACCGCACCCGGCAGTACTTCACGCTGGTCTACGGCATTCTCGATGAATCGTCCGGCCGGTTTCGCTATGTCATGGCCGGTCACCCCATACCCGTCCTGCTGGCCAAAGACGGCCCGCCCGCTCCGGTCAACGGCAGCGGCCTGCCTATCGGCATGATCGAAGACGCCCGGTTCGAGGATGAAACGGTGACCCTGCGGAAGGGCGATCGCCTCTACTTCTACACGGATGGCGTGACCGAGGCGCTCAATGCCGCGGAGGAGGAGTTCGGCTACGCGGGACTAGTCGCGGAGATCGACCGATACCGCGATCGCCCCCTTCCCGAAGGGCTGGACCTGATCGCCGACTGCGTGCGCGACTGGTCGGGCGGACAACTGCGCGACGATGTGACCCTGCTCGCGGTCGAGCGAATCGGCGAACCCCCGGCGTAGGGGTCGGAACCCGGTCCTCGCCATGCTGGTGGCTCAGGCGGGCCGACTCGATGCCGGGGTCAGAAGCGGATTCGGATTCCCGCGACCGCGTAGTGGAAGAGGGCGAACGTAAAGACCTTGTCGTTGTCGGCTCCTCCCTCGAGGAGCCGGTAGCCGATGTCGGCGTCGACGGTGTCGCTCAATCGCAGGACGGCTTTCACCGAGACATCCTCCGCGCGCCCCTGGGGTGCGGCCGCCGCATCGAACTCCGCCTCCAGGGCGACGCGGTCCGAGGCCTGGTAGCGGGCGAATCCATACACCAGGGGCACGACGCCCACATTCTCCTTCACCGAGCGCCCAGGCGTTCCCGCGAGTCCGATTTCAGCGGCCCGGACCTTCAGCGTGCCCCCCAAGCGAAAGGACCACTTGCGCCCGGGAGCGTATCGCCAGTACCAGGTGAGACGGTACGAGTTGAAGGCGTAGGTCGAATCGATCGGCTTCCCCGAAGGAAAGACGAACTCCTGGAAGATCACCGGCTCGGATGGAGTAAAGGTCGTCTCGACCCGCAGGGGCGCGGCGAGCAGGCGAAGCGACTGATGGGTCCCCAGATCCCAGCTGAGCGTCGCGCGGAACGCCGGTACCGGCCCCTGATAGTAGTCGACAAGTTTGACGAGGGTGCCAGTGTCGCCTGGTATGCGGAAGTCGTTGCGGGTTTGCCAGGCGGGGCCGCCTTCGACCGCGAGGTGCACCTCTCCAGCGGATGCCCGGGCCGTCGGCGAAAGGGCGATGAACGCGGCGAGAGCGAACCCGATCGTCTGCGCCGTTCCTTTTCTCACGACGGATCGACCTCCTCGGAATCTGAGTCGCCGTGCGCGACCGGCGTGGAGGTTAGCATCCGCTCCGGGAACGGCTTCGCGGGCCAGGGACGGCCCCGTCCGGTTCCGGGACGGCCCGTCCCAATCACGGACAACAGCCACTGCTAACTCTCTCTGGAACAGCACCTTGCCCTTGGCACGGGACGTGGTACAGCCTACTGGTATGAACCGATTGCTCCTCGCTTTCGCCACGGCGGTGAAGGCCCTCAAGGCCAGCCCGATGCTCTCTATCCTGGCCATCGGGACGCTCACCGTTGGGATCGGCGCCACCACCACCATGTTCTCTATCGCCGATGTGTTCCTCTTCCGGCCCATCGACTTCGGGGCCCACACCGGAAGGGTTGCTTCCATCAACGCTATCGAGACGAGGAAGCCCCTGGACCTCGAGGAACAGGGTCTTTCCTGGCCCGAGTTGCGGGAGGCGCGCACGGTTTCCTCTTTCGATCGGGTGGAGGGATTCGTTTTTCGGAACTTCAATATCGACGCTACCGTCGATGGCGGGGGTTATCGCGTGCGCGGTGGCTCGCTCACCCCGGGGCTCTTCGGTGTACTCGACGAACGGCCCGTGCTCGGCCGCGATTTCACCGAGTCGGACGCCGCCGATTTTGGATTCGAAACCGCCGTGATCCTCTCCCACGAACTCTGGCAGACCCGCTTTGGAGGGGATCTTCAGATCGTGGGAAAGCCGGTCGGCCTGAACGGACGGCAACTCACCGTGATTGGGGTGATGCGCCCCGGTTTCTCCTTCCCATTCCGCCAGCAGATCTGGCTGCCCTGGGCTCCCAATCCGGCCCGTCTCCCCACCGAACGTTTCATCATGGCCCTCGGTCTGCTTCGGGCCGGCGTGAACGCGGATGCCGCGACGGTCGAGTTGCGCGGCGTCACCCTTGGGCTCAGGTCCACTTACCCCGAGGCCATGAAGGATTTCGAAATCCGGGCCTACGATTTCAAGGCGCTGGCCATTCCCAATCTCAGCCAGGCCTGGGCCTCGCTTCTGCTCTTCGGGGCCGCCCTCCTTCTGATCGTGGCCTGCACGAACCTGGCGAGCGCGCTCCTGGCCCGCTCCCTTGACCGGCGCAAGGAGTTCGCGGTGCGTTCGGCCATGGGAGCCTCGCGCGGTCACCTCATTGCGGATGTGGTCGCGGAGGCTGGGCTCATTGCCCTCGCCGGCGGCCTGTTCGGCTACGGCCTCTCGCGCACAGCCCTGCCCCTGCTCATCGGCTCGTTCAGCGAGCCGCTTCCCTACTGGGCCGTCCTCACCACCGACCTGCGCGCGTTCGCGGTGTCGCTCGGTCTGGGCGCGCTCACCGCCGTCACCCTCGGCCTGCTCACCGCGCGACGCGCCTCCGCCGTCGACCTGACCCGCGACCTCAAGGACGGCGGTCGCGCCGGTTCACCCAGTCGCGAATCGCGGAGAACTCAGTCCGTCCTCGTCGCGTCCCAGGGGGCGGTGTCGGTGACCCTCTTTGCCATGGCCAGCCTTCTGGTCAAGAGCGGTGAGAATCTCCTCACCGCCGACACCGGAGTTCGCGAAGAGGGATTGCTGACCTTCCGCGCCTACCTCAGCGGAGACGCCTACGATTCGCCCACGGCGCGGGCGGCCGCGGTGGACCGACTGATGGCCGCCCTCGAGTCGCAGCCGGGGGTGGACAGCGTGGCCGTCTCGAGCGCCATCCCCGCGGACGATTCCGGAGACGACGTGCGCGTGAGCCTCGGCCCGCAGACGCAGGCCGAGGAGATGGTTCCTTCGACCATGGTTCGCGCGACGCCTGGACTCTTCCGGGCCTTCGGCCGGGGCCTTCTGGCCGGCGTCGCTTTTCAAGACGGAGACCTCGCCCTCGCGACCTCGCGCGAAACCAGCGCCGTGATCGGCCTGCGCCTCGCCGATCGTTTCTTCGGCGGCGCGCAACCGGCGGTGGGAAAGAGCCTGACCATCCTGGCCGAGGACTCCGCCGCCTCCCGGTACACCGTTCGCATCGTGGGAGTGGCGCCGAACGTTCAGTGGGAGGAGGTGGGTGAGACCACCGACTACTCCGCCAATGCGGTCTACGTTCCCCAGGGTGACCAGATGGGTCGAACCATCTCCGTGCTCGCTCGCGCGCGGTCGTCGGCGGCGGCCGCGGCCCTCGTTCCGCTGACCCCGAAGCTGGTCACCGCGGCGGTCCCCGGCGCTTCGGCCTTCGATGTGCGCACGATGCAGGAACGTCGGGCCTTTACGACCTGGGAGCAGCGACTCTTCGGCCGGCTCATGAGCGGCTTCGGCGCGGGGGCCCTGATCGCGGCCGCGACCGGTCTTTACGGCCTCCTCGGTTACTTCGTGGCCACCAGGCGTCGCGAGATCGGGGTTCGCCTGGCCCTCGGAGCGTCGCCTCGAGAGGTCGCTCGACTCGTGGTTTCGCGCGCTGCGTTCCTGTCCGGAACCGGCGCCGCGGTCGGGGTCACGCTGGCCCTTCTGCTCGCCCGCGCGGCCTCGGGGCTTCTGTTCGGAGTGAGCGCCTTCGACACCAGCGGTCCGCTGGCCGGCGCCATCGCTCTGGTGATTCTGGTGGTCGCGGCCAGCGCGGTGCCGGCGCTCCGGGCGGCCCGGGTCGACCCCGTCGACGCGCTGCGCGCCGAGTAGGACTGACATACGACTGGTGACCTCATGAATGACATTCGTTACTCGTTACGCTCTCTTTGGAAGTCCAAGGCCTTCACCGCCATCGCCATGCTCACCCTCGCCCTGTGCATCGGGGCCAACAGCGCGATCTTCTCGGTCGTAAATGCGGTCCTGCTCAAGCCCTATCCCTGGCCCGACTCCGACCGCCTAGTCTTCGCCTACAACACCTACCCGCTGATGGGCCTGCCCAACGCCGGGACATCCATCCCTGACTTTCTCGACCGCAAAGCCGGAGTCGCCGGTTTCGAGGACGCGGCGATGTACAACAATCAGAGTTTCAATCTGGCCAGCGACGGTGAGCCCGAACGTATCGTCGGCCTGCGCGCCACCCCTTCGCTGTTCACGACCCTCCAAGCCCAGGCCGTCCTCGGCCGCATCTTCAACGAAGCCGACGCTGAGCCCGCCACCGACAAAGTGGTCGTCCTCTCCCATGACCTGTGGAAGAACCGATTCGGCGCGAACCCGGGCCTCATCGGTCAAACCATCCGCCTCAACACCGTCCCCTACATGGTGATCGGCGTGATGCCCGAGTCTTTCTACTTTCCCGCCCCACGGGTTCAGATGTGGGT
>JANODX010000007.1:0-3014 GCA_031412915.1 Vicinamibacteria bacterium
CGGCGTCACGCTGACGAGCGCGCCGATGATCTCGCCGGACGGGACGCGCGTGGTGTTTGGCGGCGGGGGCGGCGGGGGTGCGCTCTACGTGCGGCCGCTCGAGGCCCTGGCGGCGCAGCGTCTTCCGGCGACCGAGGGGGCATCTACTCCGTTCTGGTCGCCCGACAGCAAGAGCGTCGGCTTCTTCGCCGACAGTAAACTCAAGAAGATCGACATTGCCGGCGGCTCCGCCGTGACGATCTGCGACGCGCCTTTTGGGCGGGGCGGCGCCTGGAGCCGCACGGGCGTGATCGTGTTCGCGCCGACCGCCACGAGTGGGCTGCAGCAGGTGTCGGCCGCCGGCGGGACGCCCGCGCCGGCGACGATCCTCGATCCAGCAACTAAGGCGGTTTCGCATCGCTTTCCGCGGTTCCTCCCAGACGGCGAACATTTTCTGTACTTCAACCAGGTTGCGACGAGCTCGGGATCCGCCGGCGTGTGGCTCACGGCGTTGGGATCGAAGACGAGCACGTTGCTCGTGTCGACCGAGGCGCAGGCGGAGTACGCGCCCCCCGGCGCGCTGCTGTTCATGAGCGGGACTACGCTGATGCGCCAGCCCTTCGACGCGGCGGGGCTCCGGGTAACCGGCGACCCTGCGCCCGTCGCGGAGAACATTCGGCTGGTAAGTGATTCCGCGGCGTATTCGGCATATTCGGTGTCGCACACCGGAATCTTGGTCTACGTGACTGAGCAGGCCGCAGTGAATCGTCGGCTGGTCTGGGTCGATCGCCGAGGGGCCGTCACGCCGTTGGCGCTGGCGCCCGGCGCGTATGCCGATCCGGGGCTGTCGCCCGACGGGCGGCAGATCGCCCTCACGTCGCGCGATGCGACCGGCGCCCACATCTGGGTCTACGACATCGCACGCGGCACGCTCGGCAAACGCACGTTCGAGGGTGTGGACGACAACTTTCCCATCTGGTCGCGTGACGGGACGTTCCTGACCTTCACGAGAGGCCCGGCCCCGAGCTTTCGGGGCCCCCTCATGCGCGTACGGGCGGATGGAAGCGGCACCGCGGAGCCGCTTGTCGCCGCGGCGCAGCCTCCGGGCACAATGGTGGCCACGTCGTGGTCCGCCGATGGTCGACTCCTGGCGATCCAGAGCGAACAGGACATCGTCGTGCGTGACGCCGAGGGCGTGCTCCATCCCACTCTGACGACCAACGCGCGCGAACAAGAAGCGCGGTTTGCGTCGGGCGGTCAGTGGTTCTCGTACAAGAGTAACGAGACGGGCCGCTTTGAAGTCTACGTGCAGTCGTATCCCCCGGGGCACGGCAAGTGGCAGATCTCCACCGACGGCGGCGCGCAAGGGATGTGGGCCCCGAACGGCCGGGAGCTGTTCTACAAGAACGGCAACCGGATGATGGTCGTGGATGTCGAGCTGGGCGCCGTGTTCAAGGCGAGCGCGCCCCGGGTGTTGTTCGAGATGCCGATGCCCGAACGGGACCCTGCTGATCCGGCCCGGTACGGGGTCTCGCCGGATGCGCAGCGCTTCCTCGTGCTAACGACGGCGGAGGGCGAGAAGGGCGCGACCGCGGCGCCGCCGATGACCGTCGTCCTCAACTACGCGCAGGCGCTGAAGCGCTGAGCCGCCCGAGTTACTGGGCCTGGCTGACGAAGCGGGGGGAGCGATCCAGGAGGCTCACTCCCACCAGCACCACCGCCGACACCGCGAAGGCCACGAGCAGGGCCAGGTCGATGTTGAACAGGCCATGGAACGGTCCGGGCACGCCCGCCGCGAAGGCGGCGAGGCCGATGGCGCCGCCCACCGCCATCGCCGCATAAGCACCTCGGGTGGTGGCGCGCTTCCAGAGCAGACCGCCGAGCAGAGGGACGAGCATGCTCGCCATGTACGGATAGTTGAAGATGATGATGGTGTCGTGAATCCCCCGGGCGCGAAGGGCCACCACCACGCCCAGCACCAGCGACACCGCCACCGAGAGCCGGGCGTAGAGGACGGCGTGCGGGAGATCGTCCAGCTCCGCATTCGGGTTCAGGACCTTGTTGTAGAAGTCGCGGGAAAAGCAGCCGGCGAGCGAGATGAGCAGAGCGTTGGCGGTGGACATCGCGGCCGCGAGCAGGGCGGAGACCACGATTCCGGCCAGAACCGGGGGCAGGGTGGTGGTGACCACCTGGGTGAGCACCGCGCCGTCCTTCACCTCGGGGAAGCTGTGCCTGCCCGCGGCACCCACGAGGGACGAGCAGAAGCTGACGATGACCACGAGTGCTCCCGCGAGAATGCAGCCCCACTTCGCGACGCTGGCATTCTTGGCCGACTGGTAGCGCATGAAGGCGTCGTACGACACCGAGATCGAGAAGAGGAACGGTGTGATCAGGAAGACCGCGCGGGTCCCCATGCCGGTGGGGACGAAAGGCGTCGACAGAAGTGTGCCCAGGGTCCCCGGCCCCGCCTGGGTGAGGGCGGCCACCGCGACGGTCGGGATTCCCACCAGGATGATCGCGACCTGCACGGAGTCCACCGCCACCACACCCCACATCCCGCTCATCACGTTCGAGAAGAAGATGACCGATCCAATGACGAGCACGGCCTGCGAGTAGTCGAAGCCGAAGCCGGTCAGGACCGAGCCCGCGGCCATGAGCTGCGCGGCGAAGATGCCGAGCAGGCCGCCTCCACCATTCGGCACATCCAGAGACGCCGCTCGCCCGACCGCGGCCCGCCGCACTGGAAGAGCCGGATGCTTCGCCTTCAGGCGCTCGGAAACGAGGAGGAGATCTCAGGAAGCCAAGGCTACGGGGGAGACGAAGCAGCGGAGCCCCTGTCACCGAACGGCGTGGGACTACCCGCGGGGCGGTGCAGCCTGGGTGGCGGGCGGGATCGAGGTCACGAAGTACGCTCCCGGAGCGAAACGAGTGGCCTGCCGGGGCGTGATTGTGGCTCCAGGCGCCTCGCAGGGGCATTCAGAGAACCGGGCCGCGCGGGACTTGACGCGCAAACCCGCTTGTTTCACCTACAATCT
>JANODX010000008.1:0-2843 GCA_031412915.1 Vicinamibacteria bacterium
GCGGGTGACGGACGCCGGAGTGGAATCGGTCATCGGGCGGGATCGGTTTGGCCGGGGGTGAGGCGGCAAAAGATTGACTTTCGTCAGGGGGCCCCGCCGCCCCCCGACACCCCAGCGCGAGGGACGCTGTCCCCTCGACCCCTGATGTGCTTGAGGTTGCTTACAGCGCGTCGGGGTCGTGGTTGACGCTTTGGGGCGCGGCCCTGTGAGCGTGAATGCTGGGGATGCAGCCGCGGTTGAGGTGAGGAACGATGCCCAACGGACGATATCTCCATGGATGGCCTTCGTCCGTCCGTATCCGTGACCCTGTCCGTCCCAACGCTGCCACTGCCCGTTGGCGGTTCCCCATATGCGGGCGCGTTGAGTAGCCGATCGGCATCACCCGTGGTAGCTTATCGGACCATGCCCTGGATAGAGCAAGTCCCCGTTGAGTCCGCGCGCGGCCTGTTACGCCGGCTGTTCGACGAGGCGCTCGCGCGGGCGGGGCGGGTCTGGCACATCGTGCACATCATGAGCCTCAATCCGCCGGCCCTGCGGGACAGCATCGCGTTTTACGGCACGATCATGTTCGGCGCCTCGCCGCTCAGCCGGGTGCAGCGCGAGCTCCTGGCGACGGTGGTGTCGGCCGAGCTGCACTGCCACTACTGAACGCAGGCCCATGCGCACGACCTCCGTGACGAGGTCGCCAAGGTCGAGCCGGACGCCCTTGTGGTGGATGCCTTCGTGCACGCCGTCGTGCGCGACTGGCCCAGCGCGCCGTTGACGCCGGCGGATCGGGCCCTGTGCGCGTTCGCGGCGAAGCTGACGCTGGACCAGCACGCGATGTCGCCGGCGGATCTGGATCTCCTGCGCGAGGTCGGATTCAGCGATCGCGCCATCCACGACGCGGTGCAGGTGATCGGCTACTTCAACTACATCTCCCGCGTGGCCGACGCCCTGGGCGTGGAGCCGGAGTCCTTCATCCAGCCCTGGGGCGGCGACGGCGCGACCGACTGAATCCGCCGTCGCGCTGCTGCCTGCGGCGGCGTGGCAAGGGTTGACGGTGAGCCAGGCGCCACCTATTCTCTTGCTACATCCACCGTCGCACCCGCCATGCGGTCTATGCCCCTGGTTGGGAACTGCCGAAGGAGAAACCCGTGCTCGTACGTGACCTGATGTCCTCGCCGGCGGTGACCGTGACGCCCGACACCCCCGTGCCGCAGATCGCCGCACTGATGCGCAACCAGCATGTCGGCTGCGTGGTGGTGACGGACCCTGACGGTGGCCTGCTCGGCATCGTGACCGACTCGGACTTTCTGTTCTTCAACGACATTCCTTTTCCCCTCTCTCTGCCTGGACAGCCCGGCGCCGCGCACTTTGAGCTGCCCGTGCGCTGGTTCCCCACCAAGTCGATCCGCAAGTACTGCCAGGGCCGCTCTCATCGACAAACTGACCGCCATGGTCTGGGGCAGCTTACCCGAAGAGATCGAAGTCAAGTTCTGGACCTCGCTCATCTTCGGAGCCAGCTCCAATGCCATGCACTCAGAAATTACCAGGAGCTTGTTTGGACTGCAGCGGCTCATCACCATCTTCAACGACATGGACCGCTCTCCCGAAGCAGTGGATGAAGAGTTGCTCAAACGAACTGCGCCCATACCAAAGCTGGAAGAGGGTGCGCTTGAAGCCACGGCTGAGCCTCCAGCAAAGGAATTGAGCGAGATGCAGACGCAGATCCTCAACAATATGAGGGGCGAAGACGCGAGCGGAAGACCCTCAGATAAATGGTAGTCCGAGGCAGGGCAGGTGAAAAAGTTTTGAGTTCTGAGTTCTGAGTTAGTTCCGGACAACTCAGAACTTAGAACTCAAAACTCAGAACTGCCTTGCTCCTCCCGCCCCCCTCGCACGGGGTATGCGTGCATGATTGCACTTTGGCCCCGGTTCGGTATAATACCTTCACGTTATGTCCAGACCGTCCAACAGACAGCCACTGCGTCAGCATCACCGAACCGCACTTTTCCTGATTCTTCTACTTCCCCTGCTCGCCTTCAGCCTGGCACCGCTCCCTGTTCATGCATTAGGTCTTCTGGAGATCACCGAGCTTCTCACCCATCCCGAGCAGTATGACCACCAAGAAGTGACGGTGACCGGCCAGGTCACCAACGTCCAACTCGCGACGAATCGGCAAGGTCAACCGGCCTACGGGTTTCTCTTAAAGGATCCGGCTGGAGCGCTGAAAGTCATCAGTCTCGGTCAGGTTGAAGTTCGGGAAGGCGACCAGGTGATTGTGGAAGGAGTCTTCTCGCGTCTTCGCCAAGCAGGACGCACGATCATCTACAACGAAATCAAAGCCCTCTCCATCAAGCCGATGAATCGGCTCAATCCCGATCTGGTTGGATGATCGGTCTGTCTGGTCTATCTCGTCTATCTGCTCTATCTCGTCAACGAAACTAACCGGACCAGCCTACCAGATAGACAAGACAGACAAGATAGACCATCTTCTTACCGCGGATATTTCAGCGCCCAGACCAGCAACCGGTCTTGCATTCGATCCGGCAACCACTTGACCATCCACGCACGCAGCTTGGCGTCCGTGCCCACCAGATAGCGGGTGCGAGGGCGTGACGCCGTCAACGCATGATGCACCGCTCGAACCACTGCGTCCGGTGCGATCGCCCGTTGAGCCGCTTGGGCAATCGCTTCACGAATTCGAATCACCGCCTCGCCGTATAGGGCCTTCGCCTCTTCGCTGACCGAGGCTTCAAGACCCTCTGCCTCCTTAGCCGACTTCTCCCAAATTGGCGTCGCAATCGCCCCCGGTTCGATAATCGACACCTGAATCCCCCAGGGCTGCAGCTCCATTCTCA
>JANODX010000009.1:0-5605 GCA_031412915.1 Vicinamibacteria bacterium
GGCAAGGCCTACTTGAATTTCATGGTCGACCTCAAGCAGAACTCGAAGAAGCTCAAGGATCGGGCGCGGCGCATCGTGGCCGTGGCCGCGGATGTCGACCTGGTCAAGGCGGACCGGCTGCTGCTCGCCGCCCGCAATGAATTGAAGACGGCCATCGTCATGGGCCGGCTGCAGGTCGACGCACCCGCGGCACGCGAGAAGATCGCGAGGGCTGATGGCCACGTCCGCAAGGCACTCAACGGGTCGCGCCGATCGTTTCGTTCCTAGACTCAACTAATCAATCAGATCCACTGAGCCCTGCCGCTCGCGGTTCACGCTCAGCCTCAGCACATCGGGGCGGGAGTAGTGCCCGGAGGGATCGAAGTTCTGACGCTCGCGCCGGACGAAGGCGTGGTCGATGGTCGCGACCCGGACGCACTCTTCGCCCACCACCGGGGCGATCACCCACGTCCCGTCCGGGGCGGCCAGGCACGATCCTCCATCGGTGAGGAAATCACCGCCCCGATGGCCATGCACGATGGCCGCACGATGTGGCGTCTTTTCCGGAAAGTCGGACAGACGCATGAGGCCGGAGACGGAGAGGACATAGGAGCGCGACTCTTTCGCGATGAACCGGGTCAGATCGTCGGTGTTGCGCACGGAGCCGGGCCAGATCGCGACGTGCAAATCCTCGCCCTGCCCGTAGAGCGCGGCTCGGGCCAGGGGCATCCAGTTTTCCCAGCAGTTGAGCGCGCCCAGGGTGAACGCCCCGATGCGGTGCGTCCGCAGTCCATGGCCATCGCCGATCGACCAGACGAGTCGTTCTTCGTGGGTCGGCATCAACTTTCGATGGGCGGAGAGGACGTCGCCCTTGGGCCCGATCACGACGCAGCAGGCGTAGACGCTCTCGCCTCGATCACGCGGCTTTTCGAGGATGCCGAGCACGGCGCTGATCTTCCGCTCGGCGCACGCCTCCTGCACCGGTTTCAGATGACCATCCTCGATGGTGACCGCCTGGCCGGTGTACTCCGCGTGCAGTTCCTTCTGAAGAGGATCGTTGAAACGAGCGCCGTCCGTCAGCTCGAGCCAGAAGGGATACCCCGGAACCAGGCACTCGCCGAAGCCGACCACCGAAGCCTCCTGGTCCGCGGCGCGATGGACGGCAGCCACCACTTTCTCCAGAGTGGCGCTGCGGTCGAGCCACACGGGGGCGAGCTGGGCAAAACCGACGATCAAGGGCGACGATGGGTTGCTCATATCGAGCCTCAGCGAAAAGTGGCGATGCCCTCGAGGGGCTTCCTGGTGATGTCGGGGACGCGGGCCTCTTCGGCGGGGTAACCCACGACGAGGAGGAGAAAGGCCCGCTCGTTGGCCGGACGGTCGAGAACGGCGGACAGGAAGCCCATGGGCGACGGCGTGTGGGTGAGGGTGGCGAGGCCGGCATGATGGAGGGCGGCGATCAGAAAGCCCAGAGCGATGCCCACCGATTCCGTGACGTAGTAGTTCTTCACCTTGCGACCGTCCGGAAGGACCGCGAAGTTCTGGGCGAAGACCGCGATGAGACAGGGCGCCATTTCGAGATAGCCCTTGATCTCGTCCGTGCCCAGAGGGGCGAGGGCGTCGAGCCATTCCTGCGGGGCCTTGCCCGAATAGAAGGCGCGCTCCTCGACCTCGGCCGCTTCGCGGATCTTCTTCTTCGTGGCGGGATCGCTCACCACCACGAAGTGCCACGGCTGAAGATTCGCGCCGGAGGGGGCGGTCCCCGCCGCGCGCAGGCAGTCTTCGATCACTTCGCGCGGAACCGGTCGTGGAGAGAACTCCCGCACCGTGCGCCGGCGCTTGATCTCTTCGTAGAACTCTCGCGCCCGCGCTTTCATGGCCGCGGGCGGGTGTTCGACGAACGTCGTGAGGGGGATGAACGGCGTCCGTTCGTTCGGGTTCGCCTGGGCGGCGCGCGCGGGCGCTCGCACGCGGCGCGACCGGCCGCCCCGGGGGCGGGGAACTGCCGGTTTCTTTCCGCGCTCGGGGGAAGCCCGCCGCCGCCCCGAAGGCCCTCCGGCCGCAGGTCGCTTCATGCGCATTCGTTGCCCACGAGGCTGGGCGGTGACGACGCCAGGCCCGCAAGTCCTCCGATGCTGGTTTCCCGATACGCCTCGTGAAGATCGGCGCCGGTCTTCTTCATGGCTTCGATGACCTCATCGAACGAGATGTGGTGCGCTCCATCCGAGAGCATCGAGAATTCGGCGGAGTGGACGGCGCGATCCGCCGCGACCGCGTTGCGTTCGATGCACGGAATCTGAACGAGCCCGGCCACGGGGTCGCAGGTCAGACCGAGATGATGCTCCATGCCCACCTCCGCCGCGTACTCGATCTGGTCGTTGGTGCCGCCCATCAACTGGGCCGCCGCGCCCGCGGCCATGGCGCAGGCCGCCCCCACCTCGCCCTGGCAGCCCACGGCCGCGCCGGAAATGCTGGCGTTGGTCTTGATGAGGTTGCCGACGAGTCCGGCGGTAGCCAGAGCGCGCAGGATGGCGCTTTCGTTGGCCGGAAGAGTCTCGCGCAGATATCGCATGACTGCGGGAAGAACCCCCGCACCTCCGCAGGTGGGTGCGGTGACCACAACGCCGCCGGCCGCGTTTTCCTCGCTGACCGCCAGGCCATAGGCCGAGAGGGTGCCGGTCCGGGCCAGCAGGCCGCCGCGGGAGATCGCGCGGGCGTGATAGCTGCGGGCCTTGCGCGGCAGCTTGATGATCCCGGGCAGGATCCCGCTTCCGCGCAGGCCCCGGTCGATCGCCGCCTCCATGGCCTGGTGAATCCCACCGAGAAACTCCCAGATGTCGGGACCTTCGCATTCCTCCACATACTGCCAGATCTCCAGTCGATGCTCGCGGCAGTATCCGAGGATGTCGGTCATCTTGGACAGTTCGTAGACACCGCGGGGCGTCCAGTCTTCGAGGTCGTGATCGCGGATGGCCCCGCCGCCCACCGAGTAGACCTTCCAGGAGATGTGGGTCGCGCCTTCGGCATCGAGCGCTTCGAAGAGCATTCCGTTCGGATGACGGGGCAGACTCTCGCGCAGGTTGAACAGGATCTCGTGCGGTCTCGCACCGAAGGCATCTTCGAGTACGAGGTCGGTCAGGTGGCCCTTGCCCGTGGCGGCGAGAGAACCGTACAGGGTGACCCGATACCGCGCGGCGCCATCGTGCCGCGAAAGGAAGCGGTCGGCGGCCCGCCGCGGCCCCATCGAATGCGAGGAAGAGGGGCCGTTGCCAATACGAAACAGTTCGCGAATGGATTCCACGGCGTGAGCTTAAGGGGACAACTTAGAAGAACACGCGCACGCCGCCGTTCAGGACACGTCCGTCGAGCGGCGCCCAGGCGTCGACCAACCAACGGCCGTCGGAACGACGCGCGGGCAGGACCACCGGTTCCTCCCGGGTCTGACGAACGTCGAGCAGGTTCTCGGCATTGATAAAGACGAGGATGCGACCGAAACGCCGCCGGGCCAGGGCGCCGATGAGGACGTACGGCCGGCCCGACCTGAGCGACGGATCGTCCTCGAGCGGCTGCCGGCCAAACGCATAGGCCTCGAAACCAACGCCGCCGACGCGCTCCTTCTCCCAGATCAGATTCAGCGACCCGTAGTGCCTGGGCGTGAGCGGGACGTCGCGCCGGACCCCCGAATCGACGTCGATCTCCGTCGATACCGTCCACGCGTGGGTGAACATGGCCAGGAACTCATCGTGGCGATAGCGCACGATGAGTTCGGTGCCGTGGGTGTGCGTGGGCTCGGGCGCGTTCTCGAGCGCCACCGACTCGGGACCGACCGTCTTCAACTGGGCCGGATGCTCGACCCGGGAAGCGAACACGGTGCCGGAGACCTCGACGGAACCGCGATGGAAGGTCACGTCGATGACTCCGCCGCGGGCTCTCTCGGCGCGTATGCCCTCGAGAGGCTGCAGCCTGGACAGGCCGGTCTCGTCGGTCTCCTCGTTGAACGGCGTGGGCGCATACGATCCGCCGCCCGCCGAGGCGCGAACGACCCACTCATCACCCGGGCGAGCCAGAAGCGAGGCTCGCGGACTGACCAGCGTTCCGTACTCGGAGTGGGCATCGGCGCGGAGGCTGGCCGCGAGGGTCAAGCGCGGGCCAAGGCGGATCTCGTCCTGAGCGAACGCGGCGGGCGAGGAGAAGGAGAAGTTGAAGCGCGGGAGATCGGGCGATTCATAGCGGTCCTGCTGAAAGGCAGCGCCCGTCACCCAGGTGTGGCGTCCGCGACTGCCGGTCACCGAGGCCTCGCCAAAAAAGGCCCGGCGCGTCCCGTTCTCCCGCGCGTCACCGAAAACGCGATCCTGGGCGTTCTGCACGAAAGACCCGCGGACGGCCACGAGTGTCTTCCCCACGAACCATTTCGCCACTGAGCCCGCGTCGGCGTGGCGAATGTTCAACGTCTCGGTGAAGGGCCGTCCATCGAGCGCGCTCCGGCCCGTGATCGTCCCGCCTTCGCGATCCTCGGCGGTCAGGCCGCCAGTGATGAGAATCGAAGTCCCGCGATCGTTGTCGAAGGTCACGCGAGGCCGGAGCATGCCGCGGTCGTAACCCGCGACGTCGGTCCAGCCGTCGCCATCGACATCCGTCCTGGTCTGCCCGTGATAACCGCCGATGGCCGACCACGACCACGTGGCCGGACGTGCCACCCACCCCGTGGCGTCGACCCCCCCGAGCGTCGTGGCATTCAGGAGAATTTCGTTCTCGCGGGCGCGCGGGCGGCGCGAGACCAGGTTCACCACCCCCCCGATCGCCGAGGTTCCATAGAGCGCCGAGGCCACGCCCTTGATCACTTCCACCTGACCGAGATCGAGGGGCGGCACCTGGAGCAGACTGAACGAATCTCCCTGCGCTCCGTAGAGGGGCAGACCGTCGGCCAGCAGTTGGGAGTAGTGACCGCGCAGGCCCTGGATCCTCACGTTGGAGGCGCCCATCGACGGCGCCGTCACCTGGACCCTCAGACCGGTGGTCTCGCCGAGCAGCATGGCGACACTCCCCGGGGTCATGAGCGCTTTCTCCTCGATCTCCTCGCGATCGATCACTTCGACGCGCAGAGGCTGGTCTTCGAGCCGGGTCGCGCTGCGCGTGGCGGAAACGAAGATCTCCTCCTCGAGCGCGGTCAGGTCGATAGTGACGCTCGCGGGGGTTCGCGCGATGAGGACGGCGCGGGCCACCGCGGGAACGAAACCATCGGATTCCACCGTGATGTCGTGATCGCCCGGCATCAGGCGCAGGGTCACCAGCCCGGACGCGTCGGTCTTCGCCTGCTCCGCCCCCACCCGCACGGTCGCACCCGCGACGGGCTCGCCCTCCGCCCGCACCTTCACAGTGAGGGTTTCGAGGGCAGCATGATCCGCCACCCCCTTGGCGCCGGAATGCGAGAAGATCACCGGGGCCTGGGCGACCCCCAGGGCATCCTTCATGGTGGCCTCCGACACATGGCTTAAGTCGACCAGCATGCCCCAGCGGTTCATCTCGCGCACCACCGCCAGGCCGAACGGCGTCAGGCCGTCGTGCTGGGGGTTGGCCGTGGCGCTGTCGGCCCACCGGGTGTTCAGCGCGTGGGTGAGGGTCATGT
>JANODX010000010.1:0-1993 GCA_031412915.1 Vicinamibacteria bacterium
GGCAAGGCCTACTTGAATTTCATGGTCGACCTCAAGCAGAACTCGAAGAAGCTCAAGGATCGGGCGCGGCGCATCGTGGCCGTGGCCGCGGATGTCGACCTGGTCAAGGCGGACCGGCTGCTGCTCGCCGCCCGCAATGAAGTGAAGACGGCCATCGTCATGGGCCGGCTCCAGGTCGACGCACCGGCCGCACGCGAGAAGCTCGCGAGTGCTGATGGCCACGTCCGCAAGGCGCTCAACGGGTCGCGCCGATCGTTTCGTTCCTGAGCAGGCTGCTGAAGAACGCGAATCCCGACACCGGCACCACGCGAGGAAAACGAGATCGCGCCATCCTCGAGCTGCTCTACGGCGTCGCGATCCGGGTCGGGGAATGTGGACGGCTCGATCTCATCGACGTCGACCTCGGCCGTGGGAGAGCGCTCGTGCGCAGCGGAAAGGGTCGCAAGGATCGCGTCCTGCCTCTCGTCGGCCGCGCCAGGGCCGCGCTTGATCTGTATCTGAAAGAGTCCCGGCCGAAGCTCGTGAGGAACCCGGCCGAGCCCATCCACGGCCCTGAAAGAGACGCGGGAAGTACAATCCTCGCGAAGGGAAATCATCATGAGCATCGCCATAGAAGCCGTCTGGGAAGGCGGGGTCTTGAAGCCCAAGACCAAACTCGACCTGCCTGAGAAAGCAAACGTCCGCGTGATCGTGGAGGAGTCCTCAAGCACCAACCTCAAAGGCTGGGCGGCCATTGATCGCCTCATCGGTCTCGCAAATGACACGGGCGCTCCCATGAAGGACGTTTCAGAGAATCACGACGAGTACCTCTACGGCGAACATCGCTCGTGATCTTTGTCGATACCGGTTTTCTCTACGCCGTCGTTGATGAGCGGGACCAAAACCACCAGCGGGTCATCGAAGTCCTCGGCGAGTACCGGAACCAGGATCTCGAGTCCAATGGCCTGACCACGAATCACGTGGTCGAAGAAACCATCACACTCCTTCGGAAAAGATCCCATCGCGATCGGGGCGTCGCTCACGACATCGCCGTCGAAGTCGGCCAGAAACTCTATGACGGCGTCTTCGGCCGAGTGCACCATGTCACTCCCAGCGAGGAGAGAAAAGCCTTTGAGTACTTCACACGCCACAAGGACAAGGTCTACAGCATGACCGACTGCGTGAGCTTCGTGATCATGGATGATTACAAGATCACGGAAGCGCTCACCGTCGATGCGGACTTCACCCATCGATTCATCGCAAGACCGGGGCCTCCTCGTCGATGAACCTCAATCGCTCGTCCTACTCCTCGACTGCCGCGGTCCCCGTGGACCTGCTGGGCGCGCCCTGGGTGGGTGAAGTGGGCGGCGAACTAGCGAGCCATTACTACAGAGCCAGATACTACGACTCCAAACTGGGACGGTTCATCTCAGAGGATCCGGTCGGCATTGAGGCAGCGCCTGGAGCGTACTTGTACGCCTCGGGGCGACCGTCTCTGCTCAAGGATCCCTTCGGCCTATATCCGATAACAGAGTGCAAAGGCCTCAGGAAAGCGTCTGTGTGCTGCAAGGGCGGCAAGCTTTCTCTGTGCATCCCCGCCGGGGCGCCAGAAGGGCCAGATCGGGAGTGTTTGATCATGCATGAGACTGGGCACGCCGACCGCATCGCGATGGACTGCGATGGTAACTGTTCGGGCGGTCCATGTACCCCGTTCGTGAACATCGAACCAGCCCAGACTCAAGAATGCGCCATGACCTACATTCAGTGGGACTGCTTGATGAAGAAGGGCCAACCGGACGGGTCCAGCTTCAAGCTCGTCGCGGGAGGCGGGGCCAGGCTGCGAGGACGAGAAGCACCAAGAGGGCTATGGTGAGGACGTGGTCATCGCCATAAGAACCGGACCCGAGGTGCTGACCGGGTCCACCCGGCTCAAGGCGGGCTCGGCCACCAAGGCGATCCTGAACGCCATCACCACCGCGGCCATGATCCGCGTGGGCAAGGCCTACTTGAATTT
>JANODX010000011.1:0-54562 GCA_031412915.1 Vicinamibacteria bacterium
CGGTGACGTTCGGGGGAAGCCGATCGCATCCGGTCCCTGAGCTCGTCGAAGGGACCGGCGTTGGGGGTGGCTTCGACAAGCTCAGCCACCGGCATCCACCGGGTCTTGCAGGATCGCCCCACAACCATGTCGCACACCCCCCCCGCTGGTCAGCCCACTTGCGACAGGCCGAAGCGTCTCGACCACTGCTCGCTGCGGGCATAGGCGCGAAGGGCGTGATCCTCTGGCGCTTTCGTCCACCAGCGCTCCGCCAGATCGCGAGCCCGAATCAGGAGATCCCGGTCGCGCACGGGATCTCCCAGCTGGAACAGGCCCCGGCCCGATTGACGGGTCCCAAAGAACTCCCCGGGCCCGCGGATCTCCAGATCCTTCTCGGCCAGAAAGAAGCCGTCTTCGCTGGTCAGAATCGCTTCGATCCTCTGCTTCGCCTGCTCGCCTGGGTAGCCGCGGGTTACGAGCAGACACTCCGAGGCATGATGGCTCCTCCCCACTCTTCCCCGAAGCTGGTGAAGCTGGGCGATGCCGAAGCGCTCGGCCTGCTCGATCACCATCAGGGTGGCGTTGGGAACATCGACGCCCACCTCGATGACCGTGGTGCTCACGAGGACTCGCGTTTCTCCCCGGACGAAGAGATCCATCACCGCGCCCTTCTCCTCCCGCGGAAGGCGCCCGTGAAGGGCCGCGACCCTGACGCCCGGAAGCCAGCCCGCCCATGCCACGGTGAGTTGGGTCACCGCTCTTACGTCAGCGAGTTTCTCGGACTCCTCCACCAGGGGACAAACCACATAGACCTGCCGGCCCTCCGCAAGGTGGCGTCTGGCCGTGTCCACAATCCGGCCGCGCTGGGCGTCGGTCCGATGGGCGGTGCGGATCGGCAGGCGCCCGGGGGGCTTCTCGTCAAGAATGGAGGTGTCGAGATCTCCGTGAAAGGAAAGGGCCAGGGTACGCGGAATCGGGGTCGCGGTCATCACCAGGGCGTGAACCCCCTCGCCTTTTCGCCGAAGCTCGTCGCGCTGGATCACTCCGAACCGATGCTGTTCGTCGATGATCGTGAGGGCCAGGGATTTGAAAACGACATCGGGCTCGAAAAGCGCGTGGGTCCCGATGATCACCTGCGCCTCCCCCGAGGCAATCGCTCGCAGGGCCTCTCGCCGCTCCGTCGAACGGAGTCGGCCCGAAAGACGGGCCACCTGGAGGCCAATGGGAAGGAGCAGCCGGCGCAGGGTCAGAAAGTGCTGATCGGCCAGAACTTCGGTCGGGGCCACGAGGGCCGCCTGTTTCCCGTTGGCCACGGGCAGGAGCATGGCGAGGATGGCCACGATCGTCTTGCCGGCGCCCACATCTCCCTGCAACAACCGACTCATCTCGCGACCGGATGCGAGATCCCCGGCGATTTCCTTCACCACCCGTTTCTGCGCGTTGGTCAAGGGGAACGGCAGGACCATCTTGGCGGCGGCGCGAGCCACGTCGTTCGCATGCAGCACGACGCCCGGCCGCCGGTCGATTCGTTTCGCGGCGAGGCCGATGGCGAAAAGAAAGAACTCTTCGAGAATCAGGCGAAGGTGACCGCGCGACCGCGACGCATTCAGAGCGGTCAGATCAGCGTCGGCGGGCGGGTCGTGGACCAACCTAAACGCCTCCCGGGCGCCGACCACGCCCAACTCCGCCCGCAGATCCAGGGGCAGAGGGTCTGGATCGCCGAAGTGCGCGGGCAGGGACCGGACGAGATTCGTAAGAATCCGACGCCAGACTTTTGGCAGCAGGCTCGCCCGCTTTTCATAAACCGGGACCACCCGGCCCATGTGGATGGCGTCGTCGAGGCCGGAACCGGGCAACCCCCTGTCGCCGTCCCCTTCATCCTGGCCTAGGACGTCATCGAGGACCTCCGAGTCGGGCGAGTGCAGCGCCAGCCCTCCCCCGAATCGGTCCCATTCGGGCGCGCCGTAGAGGACGACGCGCCGCCCGACCTTGAGCGAGTCGCGCAGATAGGCCTGGCCGAAGAACACGCATTTGATCCGCCCGGACGTATCCTCGACCATGGCCTCGAAGATGGGCATACGGCGGGCCCGCTTGAGGCTCACGGCGACAATTCGCCCGCACATCGTGGTGCGCACGCCTGCCTTCAGGCTCCCGATGGGAGCCAGGTTGGACCGGTCTTCATACCGCCTGGGGAGAATCAGCAAGAGGTCACGGACAGTGCGGATGCCCTCGGCTTCGAGGGATCGGGCCCTCTCCGGCCCGATGCCCCTGACGAACTGAACCTGCGTTTCGGGTCGGACTTCCGGTTCGGCGGCGGACCCGGGACGCTTCGCGGGACGGGTCGGGGGGGGCACTCTCAGATCACTCGGGACGCGACGGACGCGCCAGGTGAGCCCTTCAGTACTCGACCGTCGCCAGGGCTTGAAGAGGTCGAATCCGCCGCGCGGAGTAGGGGAGGCGAAAGGGCGCCCGAATATCGAACCCGCTAGGCCGCGACGCGTCCACCGTCGCTCGGGCCACGATGTCGCTCAGCATCGCGGGGGAAAGAGGAACCGGTCCAACCTGCGCGCTCACCACCACGAACTGTCCGAATCCCCGGTCGCTCTTGAAGTCGGCCACGACCTCCACTGCCATTTCGCCTCCCAGAAAACTCAGGAGCGATGCCCCGCCCGCAGCCTTCTCCTTGAGGTCCGAGAACGCCGCGAGGTCCGCGATCCCCCGCAGTTCGAGCCGGCCGTCCCGCAGAATGATGCGCACATCCCGGAGGCCGTGCGGGACCTTGTCCGCAAGGGCGAAGCGAACGTAGGAGTTGAGCTCCGACTCGAAGACGTTGACCGGACTGCGCTTCGTCTTGGGATCCCTCTCGAACGTCTCGAGGAGCTCCAGTTTCCTGCCGAAAGAGTCCGACAACTCGCGACTCAGGCCGCTCTTGGGCGCGGCCGGATTGCCGCTGGTCTGCGCCAGGAAGGTCACAAGGAGCAAGGCTATCGGCGCGGTCATGAGGCGATGGCTTTCAGAAACGAGTCGCCAGGCATCTTCGTGTCCAGTCCGAAGTTCTCGGCCAAGGTGGCGGCGATATCCGAGAAAGAACTCCGGTCTCCCAGGGCGCCCGCCCGCACTCTCTTCCCCGCGACGATGAGGGGGACGAACTCACGCGTATGGTCGGTCGATTCGTCCGACGGGTCGCAGCCGTGGTCGCCGGTGATGATCAGCATGTCGTCTTCGCGGAGCGCCGCCGCCAGGTCGGGGATCCGTGCGTCGAAGGCCTCGAGATTCCGGGCATAGCCCTGGACATCGTTGCGGTGGCCATAGAGCGTGTCGAAATCCACCAGGTTCGTGAAGACGAGGCCCGCGGGCCAGCGGCCCAGAGCGGCGATCGTCTGATTGACGCCGTCGTCATCCGAAACGGTGTGCACGGCCTCCCGAATCCCGCGTCCGCTGAAGAGGTCTTCGATCTTTCCGACGCCGTAGACCGGAAGGGAGGCTGCGGCCAGGTGGTCGAGGAGCGTTTCGCCGGCGGGAGGCACCGCGAAGTCCCGTCGGTTGGGAGTGCGCTTGTACGTGCGCGGGGACTCGCCCACGAAGGGCCGCGCGATCACCCGACACACCCCGAACTCCTCGCAGGCGAGGTGATAGGCGATCCGGCAATAGCGATAGAGCTCATCGGGTGGAACCACCTTCTCATGGGCCGCGATCTGAAACACACTGTCCCCCGAGGTGTAGACGATGAGGGCGCCGGTCTGGACGTGCTCGTCGCCAAGTTCCTTCAGGATCTCCGTCCCGGACGCGGCTTTGTTCCCCAGCACTCGCCGTCCGGTTTCCCGGGCGAAGCGATCGATGAGGGAGGCGGGAAATCCCTGCGGATAGAGTTCGAACGCGGTCGTTGTGACCAGGCCCATCATCTCCCAGTGCCCGGTCGCCGTGTCCTTGCCCGCACTCTTCTCGGCCAGTCGGCCGAAAGCGCCCGTGGGTGAAACTTCCCGCGCGGTGGAGCAGGTGGGGGGCAGGTTGCCCAGACCGAGGGCCGAAAGATGCGGCATCTTCGCGTGGCCGAGACTCAGGACGTGGCCGAGCGTATCCGCGTGCGCATCGCCGAAGCGCTCTGCGTCCGGAGCGGCGCCCACACCCAGTCCGTCACAGACCAGGACCACCGCGCGCTTGTAGGGTCCCATCATCGCGAACCTCCCGCTCCGGCGGGGGGAATCGGGACCGGCCTTCCCACCTCTTCCTGGCTGACCCAGTTCTCGACCCGGGCCAGGGCGGCGGTCCGGTCGGCGAACCATTCCACCTGGAACTGATGCCGGAAGTACGTCATTTGACGCTTCGCGTATTGCATCGTCGAAGTGACAATAGCACGCTGAAGTTCGTCGTCTCCCTGAGGTGGCACCGGGCCCTGGCAGAGGCGCGCGGTCACCTCGCGGTATCCGATGGATCCGAGCGAACGCGGCATTCGGCCTCCCGAGGGCACTCCCGCCAAAGCGCGGCGCGTCTCGTCTATAAGTCCGTCCGCGAGCATGCGCTCGACCCGGGCGGACACCCGCTGCCTCAGGTCCTGCCGGCTGAACTCCATACCAATGATCAGGGTTGCACCCGAAAACGCAGGCTGACGCTCCTGCTGCACGGCGGAGAATGGGCGTCCGAGGACGAACGAAACCTCAAGGGCGCGCACGATTCTGACCCCGTCAAAGGGTTTGGTTCTTGCCGCATAGGCGGGGTCCCGACGCGCCAGCAGTCGATGGAGGCGCGCCGGGCCGTGCTTCTCCACCAGGGCGCGAATGCGGTCCCGCACCAGGCGGTCCGTCCCTCCGCCGGGGAACAGGCCCTTGAGCAGGGCCGTGAGGTAGAGGCCGGTGCCGCCCGCCACGATCGGGAGATGGCCGCGCCCGGCGATGTCCCGAATGGCCCCCGCCGCCCGCTCCGCGAAGACCGCGGCATTCATGTCCGCGCCGAGGTCGAGGATGTCCACGAGGTGGTGAGGAACGAGCGTGCGCGCCTCCGCGGAAGGCTTCCCGCTTCCGACATCGAGGCCGCGATAGACCTGCACACTGTCGCAGGAAACAATCTCGCCGTTGAATCGTCGCGCCGCCTCGAGGGCCAGCGCGGATTTGCCGCTCGCCGTCGGCCCCACGATGGCCACCAGGCGATCGGAGTTCAGGTCCGAAGCCAAAGCCGCACCACCGCGAGAATCAACAGCAGCAGCACGACCATCCCCAGGCCGCGGATTTGACGGTCCGGCAGCCGGGCCAAGAACTACGCCTCAACGAGGACGCTGTCGGGGCGAAGAGCCTTCAGGATGTTGGCCTCGTGGTCGGGCCCGATGGTCTTCCGGACCGCGAAGAGCAGACCGTAGAGAACTTCATTCAGGGCATCCGTCAATTGAACGGAGCGATCGGCCTCCGCGGTCGCCGCCAGCGCCTCGAGAAGGGGCCCTGAGTCGATGGCGCCGCTCTTGGTCACCTGGCAGGCGGCGATGAGCCCTCCGGCGGCGTGCAGTTCGGTGACCGCGTTGTGGAGGATCGCATCGGCTTCCAGCCCGGTCTCGCGCAGGAGATAGCGATAGATGTAGGCGTACATGGAGTTGTAGGCTGCGAGCGCCGACTCATAAACGTCTCGATCCCCCGCCCCGCCCACGGCCCGGATTTTGCGCCCCCGCACCCGCATGAAGCCCGCACAGAAAAGCGCGTAGAGCGTCTTTTGGGTCTCGCCCTCGCCGATCTCGCTTTCCCGGCAGATCTCGGCCACCGACCGCTGTCCATCCACCACGGAGAGAATGTGCCGCTCGTACGGTTCCAGACCGGCCTGATCCACATCGCGCAGACACTCCAGGATAAGGCCCGGGTCGGGATAGCGGCCTTTCAGGGCCCCCTCGGGGTCAATGCGCCGCAGGCCTTCGAGGACCAGCTTGAGAGGGTCGAAGGAAACCGTGACCTTCTCCTTCTGGGGCATGCTCGTCGACTCGAAAACAAACGCTCCGGCGGACCACTCGAAGAGGCTGAAGACGATCTCGCGAACCTGGGTCTCGACACCTTCCCAGAGATCCTGCGGGGCCATGGCGCCCATTTCGATCAAAACCTTGCCCTGACGGCGACCATGCGAAATCTGCTGCAAGGAGGCCTCGTATTCCTCAACGCTGATCTTCCCCAGCCGGAGCAGAGTCTCGCCCAGCCGGTCGTTCGGCGAGTTGCTGGTGGCGAAGACCACGCGCCCGTCGTGAAAGTAGACGGCCTTCCGCGTGCCGTCCAGTTCAACCGACAGAATTCCCGTAGACGCGGTGCGCCTCAGCTGGATCAGCAACTCCGGAAGTGGCAGGGAGGAGAGATTTCCCTTCAGGCCCTGGGCCGTAATGAACGGGACCAGGCGACGGGGGATCACATCGGTGAGAGTACTCATAGAGATGCTCGTAGATGGAGTCTAACGGGGCAACGCCGGCACTGGCGAAGCTCAATCGGGAAGGGCCGGGGGAAGGGCCGGCCCCAGTTCGATACCAGTGTAGTAGTGCTTCAGGATCTGATCGTACGTCGATCCGGCCTGGGCCATGCCGAAAGCGCCCACCTGGCACAGGCCGACGCCATGCCCCCAGCCCTTCCCGGTGATGACGAACTGGCGGATCGATCCATCCTTGGCCAATTCACGGTCGATAACGAAGAGGTTCTCGCGCACGCCCAGGCCGAACCGAACCTCCAGGCCGGTGAGCACGATCTCCCGCTCCGTTCCCTGGACCACGAGCTCGATGACGCGCCCCGAAACCCCGGTGCGACGCACTTTGAGATCCAGAATCCGTCCGGCATTTCCGTAGCGCTCCAACGACTTGGCGATCTGCGCGGGGGTCAGCCGCTCTTCCCAGCGATAGTAGCGGGACGACCGATCGGCGGCCGGGCCCATGCGGCTTTGCTCGGCGATCAGAAAGGCGAGGCGTCCGTCGGCCAGAATGTACCGAACCTTGTCGCCTTGGGTGAGGGCGAGTTCGGACGCGGCCAAAGGCGTCCCCGAGAGATCGCGAAACAGCCGAAGCCGGTCGGACACCCGAACCGTCTGGATAACATCCTCCACCCGGAAGCGAAACTCCCCCTCCGATCCCCCCGCAAACGCGGCGCGATCGAGAGAGGGTGGACCCATGCGCAAAGCGGAGCGGGCCAGGATTCCTATGGCGGTGCTGCGAAGGATCCGCCCGCCCGGGGCCAGGGTTCCGCTGGCGGAAGGCGTGAGCACGTCCTCCTGGATGAGGATCGCGGCGGCCCGGGCTTCCTCGGGGCTCGCGAAGTCGCTTTGGTCCTCCGACTGGCGAAGGAACTCCGCATCTCGCTCCGAGAGCAGTCGCGCGGCGCGGTCGCTCCAGCACAGGGCAGAAGACACGTAGACGAAGAAGGCGCCCCGACGCCCCAGATCCGGACCGCCCTGTGCTCTGCACCCTGTGCGCCCAAGGGCGCGCAAGAGTCGCTGAGTCCAGGCCTCCGCCTCCTCCGGCCGGAGCCTCTCGGCGAGCCAGACCGCGTTCTCCGCCGAACCGCCGAGGACGTCGAGGGCCATGAGCAGGGCCACATCACGATTGATAGCAGGTTCCGGGCCCAGTTGTGCGATCTTCCCGTTCGATCGGATCACCGCCAGGCGGTCTCGCTCGGCGAGGCAAAGGACGCCCTTGAGGTAGGCCTCGGTCCGCGGACCAAAGATGTTCCGTCCGTCCTCGGTGTGCCCTCCGCAGGTCGACGTATACAGGGCATTGACCAACCCGCCGCCGTGGGTCGCTACGATCCCCGCAGTCTCCTGGACCGCCTGATCCGTGAGGGGGTGCTCGGTGCTGAACCCCCGGTACACCTGGCACGCGGGGGTCGCGCAGAGGTCGTACCCGCGGTCCTTGAACTGGCCCAGATTGCGAAGCGCATAGGTTCGCGCGGCCACGGCCTGCGCCTTCAGAGCCTCGATCTGGGGGAATTGGAGGGGTGACAACTCGTTGGGGACGACCCCCCGCAGATAGTCCTCCAGATTGAGAACGTTCACCGCGGTGACCCCGCTCGTGCCCGCGCGAATCTCGACGAACCCGCGAACCGACGCTGTGCCGATGAGGAGTCGCTCGTCCGGGTTGACGGCCTGAAGCATCACCGACCCTGCCGTTTCGCCGGTTTCGATGACGCGGACACGCATCCGGGCCTCTCCCTCTGGAGTTTCAGTGGTCACGAACGCCCCGGGGAAGTCCGTGCTCGCAAGTTGACGAGCGAGTGCCGCGGCGTCTTCGCGGGCCGGGAAATTTCCGACCTTCACCTGATAGGTTCGAGTGCTTTCGTTCCACAACGGCTCTGCGTCGAGACCGGTGCTCTCGGCGACTCTGCGAGCCGCCTGCTGAGCCAGGCTCGCGTCCGAAACGCTCGCCGCCTGCACCCGAAACCGCGTGGCCAGACCACCTTTGGGGTTGGCCAGTTCAAAGGTGAGGCGCTGCGCGCTCGTCTGCCCGCCGCCGATCCAAACCCGCATTCCGGAATCGGCGCCTCCAATCGTGACGCGCGTCGCGTCGACGACAAAGCCGATCCGTATCGCCGGCGCGATCAGACTGGCCGAGAGGTCTGGGGCCGCGGGAACAACCGTTGAAGATCGCCCTGGCGGGACCGTGGGAGCGGGGGTCGGGGAGGGCGTGGCCCGCGCAACCGGCGGCGCCGGGGGCCCGGGCTTCGCTTTAGGCGACCCGCTCCGGCAGGCCGGAGCGAGACAGAGGATGGGGACGCACGCCAGAATCAGGCTCCCGCGAGGACTCATGGAGGCCCTAGTAGACAAAAGTGACGCGCATGGTGATGCTGCTCGCCGGATAGTCGTCCGGAAGAGGAAGGAGATCGCTCCCCTGAAGGGCATTGGAGGCGGCCCGGTCGAGTGAAAGCATCCCCGAGGAGGACACGAGGGTGATCCTCGATACCGCCCCCTGGCGTTCGACCGTGAATTCGAGACCCGTCTGTCCCCGAACACCCAGCCGCGCCGGCTCCGGAATCATCCAGTTCCGATACACCTCGCTCTTGAAATGGTTGATCCATCGGGTGAAATCGGCGCCCTCGGGGTCGAAGAACAGAGGCCCCATCTGAAAGCCCGGAATTTCCGCCTGCGTCAATTCGCGCCTTTCCCGCAACGCTCGCTCGACGCTGCGGGTCGTAGCGCTCAACAAGCCGCCGGACGGCCCGGTCATCCGGGCGTCGTCGGCGCGCGACGTCTGCCCGGCGGGGGCCAGGGGCACGGGCAGCCCGGATCGATCGGCGTCTTCACCTCGACCCTGGCCGGCGCGGCGCTCCGACTCCGGAGTGGCCTCCTCCGGCTGCGCCTTCTGCTCCGCCACCTTGGTCCCCCGCCGTCCGATATCCCGGTCGCGCTCGAGGCGAAGTTCCTCCGCTCGCTTGTCAGAGGCTTCGCCGATGCTGATCTTCGCCGACTTCGGAGGCGGGGGCGGGGTCCTAATGGGCATGGGCGGCGGAGGCGTCGGCTGGGGGGGCGCCCGGGCTATCGCCCTCGGCGCCTGCGGTGCGGAGAGTTGTTTCGGCAGGAAGAACGCTCGCGGAACGGCCGAAGGGGGCGGCTCGGGCACCTTCGGCTCGGCGGGCTCGATTCGGAAGAGGAGCGCCACGATCACGAGATGGGCGAGAACGGAACCGAGAACGGGCGTCTCCCGGCGCGGCCCCTCGATGCGGGGGATCGGCCGCCGCGGGTCCTCCGTGAGTTCTGTGACCTCGTCGACTTCGTTGAAATTGAAGATGCCCACTCGTATCGATCTTCTCAGGCCCGCCTGTCTGGCCCCGCGCCGCTCATCTTGTCGAGAATCTCTTTCGCGATCCTTAAGACCGCAATACCGTCCCGGCCGGAAACGACGGGCGCGCGTCCGGCCGCAATGGCCGCGACGAACGCCTTGGCCTGGCGGCGAAGAGGCTCGCTTTCCGGGTCGCTCGGCGAAGCTCCAACCGCCTCCATCCGGATCTCGGGCGCGCCGCCCTCCCCGACCACGAGCTTGGCGACCTGCGCCTGCCGGGTCAGGAAGTCGCAGGAGACATAAAGCCGCGAGCCAAACGCCCGGAACTTCCGGATCTTCTCCGCCGAAACGCGGCTGGCGGTGAGGTTCGCGATCAGGCCCGACTCGAAACGAATACGGACATTCGCGATGTCGACCCGGTCGGTCAGAACCGGAACTCCTACCGCGTCGATCTGCACGGGCTTCGATCGGTCAAGGGCCAGCAGAAGGTCCAGGTCGTGAATCATCAAATCCAGGATGACATCGATGTCGAGGCTCCGATTCGGAAACGGCGAGAGCCGGTGAACTTCCACGAAGCGGGGTGCGCCAATCCTCTGCAGCGCCTCCGAGGCCGGGTTGAAGCGCTCGACATGGCCGACCTGGAGGATCACGCCTTTCTCTTCGGCCAGGGCGACCAGCTTCTCCCCGTCGGCCAGGGCCGACGTGATCGGCTTCTCCACGAGAACGTGCCGCGAGGCCGCGACCAACCGCGTCGCCACCTCCGCGTGGACTTCGGTGGGCACCGCCACCACCGCAGCGTCGATGCCAGCCACGAACTCGTCGAAAGTCGAAGCCACGGAGGCGCCGAATGGCGCGCCCGCAGCGCTCGCCCTCGCCGGGTCGAGATCGAAGACCGTCGTTAGTCTTACCTGGTCCAGGGCCGCGAACACCCGCACGTGATGCGACCCGAGCGCGCCGGTGCCAATCACCCCCACCCTCAGCATCTTGCCGCCCATGAGTTCATTCCCCGGTTGTCCTTCTCACCACGCCGACTACGGTCAGGCCCATCCCGGAGGCTGCGGTCAGAAAGCCCGGCTTGTCGAGGAGGAGTGTCTTGTGCGCCTCCACCGCCAGGACCGACGCTTTCACGGCCAGGAGCGCCTCGAGAGTTTTGAGGCCGACGACGGGAACGTCGAAACGCAGGTCCTGACGAGGCTTCGCCATCTTCACCACCACCACCCCGGGCCCGGCGAGGCGTCCCCCTCGGGCGATCGTTTCATCGGTGCCTTCCATGGCCTCAAGGGCGACCACCGCACGGTCCTTCACCACCACGGTCTGCCCTAGATCCAGACGGCCGAGTTCGGAGGCGATGGTGACCCCGTACTCAACCGCCTTCAACTCATCGCCGGAGGGCTTCTTTCCGGCCATCACGCCTTCCTGCGCCAGTTGGTCCGTGAGCAGCCTGACCGAGGAGATCAACCGAATCCCCCCCCGTTCGAGCGCATCGGCGACACCTCCGATCAGGCTGTCGGTGTTCTTGAGCGCGAGGCGCGTCAGGACGCCCATCAGGGTCAGATCCGGAACGATCCCGGAGAAGATCTGTCGGTGCCGTACCTGTCCGGCCATGATCGCCTCCTGCACACCGGACTTCCGAAGGGCTGCGATGCAGGCGCCGAGTTGACCCAGGGACACCTCGTGGGTCTCGTCGACCAGGGCCTCGAGCCCCGGGTCCGTCTCCTCTTTGAGTTTGACCAGGACCACACGTTGGCCCCGCCGCTTCGCCGCTTCCGCCACCAGGAACGGGAACCGGCCGTTTCCCGCGATCAGGCCGAGCGGCCGGGCAACGGACGAAGGCTCGCTCACTCGTCGTGGTCCGAAACCCGTTTTCGGCGTTTCAAAACCACGCCGCGCTTCGCCGTCCGTACGAACTCGACGAGAAGCCGAATCTCATCCCGGTCGCCCAGTCCGGCTTCGGCCTCGATCACGGCCAGGGCCTCCGTGGCGGGAAGGCCGCTTTGCATCAGCACGCGATACGCGCGCCGGATCGCGGCCACCGCTTCGGGCGCGAATCCTCGACGTTTCAAGCCCAGGGTATTGGGCCCGAAGAGGCAGGCCCGATTACCGACCGTCTTGGAATAGGGGAGGACATCCATGGTGGCCACGGTGAAGCCGCCCATGAAGGCGTAGGGCCCCACGCGGCAGAACTGATGGACCGCGGAGAATGCGCCCACGGTCGCGTAGTCGCTCACTTCGACGTGGCCGGCCAGGGTTGCGGCATTGGCGAAGACGGTGTGCGAGCCAACATGGCAATCGTGGGCCACGTGCGACTGGGCCATGAAGAGATTGTCGGACCCGATCTGGGTAAGCCCTCCGCCGCCTGCGGTGCCGCGATGCACGGTGACCCCCTCCCGAAAGACGTTTCGGTCTCCAATCCGAACGCGGGTCTTCTCGCCCCCGAATTTCATGTCCTGGGGGGCCAGGCCGATCGAGGCGAACGGGTAGACCCGGTTCTCTTCCCCCAAATGCGTATCGCCGTCGATGACCGCATGAGCGAGAACGATCGTCTTCCGCCCCAGGGATACCGCGGCCCCAATGACCGCATAGGGCCCGATCTCGACATCGGGGCCGAGTTTCGCCCCTTCGGCCACGATCGCGGTCTCGTGTACCTGGGGAGGGCGCAGGTGAGAGACCGAAAGAAGCAGTCGCGCCTCGGCCACCCGCTGGTCCCCGACCCGGATCTCGCCTTTCATCCGGAACAGGTTCCCGCGGCGGTGGATCAGGGAGATCTCCAGATCGAGCCGGTCCCCCGGGGTGACCGGCTTTCTGAACTTCGCGTCATCGATCCCCACGACCAGAACCTCGCTGCGGGTGGGATCGGTCGACTGAAGAAGCCAGATGCCCGCGGCCTGGGACAGGCTCTCCATGAGAAGAACGCCCGGCATCACGGGCGCCCCCGGGAAATGCCCCTCGAAGAACTCCTCGGCTCCCGTGACGGTCTTGAGCGCGCGCAGGCCCCTCGCAGCGTCGAAGTGCGTGATCTGATCGACCAGGACGAACGGGTATCGGGTCGGGAGCCGTCGCGCGAGGCCCCCCACTTCCAGTTCGGAACGTAACCCGGCGGGGTCCAGCATCTGTGTTGCCAAGCGGTTTCCTCTTTTGGCCACGGGGCCCTGCGGCGATCCGAAAGGGCGGGGCTCAAAGGCCCCGCCCCGGAGACCGGGAAGACCTACGGCAGCGGAGTCGGCGTCGGCTTCGGCGCCCCCGGAGCAGGAGTAGACGGAGCCGGAGCGGACGGAGCAGGAGTCGCGGATGCCGGTTTGGGCGCCGCCGCGGCCGGGGCGGCCGGCCGTGCCGACTTCTCGGTGTCGTCCGCCTTCACGATCACGTCGCGGGTGATATCCAACTCGGTGTTGATCAGCACAATGGTGGCCCGATCGAGAATGAAATCCAGTCCCTTCTCCTTGCCCACGGCCTGGAGAATCGGCTGAATCTTGGTGTTGAACTCCACCTGGAACTCCTGGGCCTTCTGCTGCGCCCCCTGCTGCATGCGCTGGATATCCGCCTGGGAGTCCTCGGCCAGGGCCTGCCGGTCGCGGTTCTTCTTGACCACTTCCTGCTGCTTCTTCTCCACCGCCTCGGCCGAGAGAATGGCGCTTTGCTTCTGCAGGTCATCCTGGATGAGCTTGATGGCTGCGTCCAGTTGGGCGATCTGAGTCTGCCGCTTGGTCAGCTCCGATCGAATCTCGCTCTCCAGCTGGTCCATGCGGGTCGCGTAGCTCTTCCCCAACAGACTCTCTTGAGAAATCCGCTGCATATCCACGACGCCGAGTTTGGTGGGTTTGCCCGTGGGGCCGAGGGTCTGGGCGAAACCTGAATTCGTGCCCAGAAGGAGGGCCAGTGCCCCCACAAATGCGAACAACTTCTTCATCAGTTCTCCTTAGAAAGTGGTGCCGACAGCAAACTTGAAGGTGCGCTTCTGCGCGAAGAGCGGATCGGCGTTGGGGTTGATCGCGTAGATCAGACGGAACGGCACGTTCAACACCGGCATGATAAACCGAACCTCCGCTCCGGTCGAGATCACGGCGCTTCTGAAGGTGATCTTCTGGCTCGCCAGGTAAGCCTGCCCGGCGTCGAAGAACAGCAGCGCGCGGACCGGGCCGAGCACGTCGAAGTAGTACTCGGCGTTGAAGAGGACGAATTTATCGCCTCCCACCAGCGCATTGCTGGACGGCTCGCGGGGGCCGACCGCGCGGATGTTGTACCCGCGGATCTGCTGCTCTCCGCCCATGTAGAAGCGCAGATAGTAGGGCAGGTTCGACCGGCCCGTAACCGGATCGATGACCGAGGTCGAGGAGAAGGGAGAAATCATCCCGAACTGCGCGCGGACTCCCAGGGTCGTCTTCTTGGTGTGCGGAATGTAGAAGATGGCTTCGATGTCGGGCCGGAGGTAGTTGACCGTTCCGCCCAGCGGTCCGCCCGTGATCTGCCCGGAGACGGTTAGCTTATTGCCGCGACGAGGCGTGAATGGATTATCGACCGTGTTGTGGACGAGGGAGGGAGACACCCGGCTCTCCCTCCGCTTCCCGAAGTCCTCGATGAAGAACGAGTCGGAGATGGTCGGAGTATTGAAGTTGAATTGGTCGCTCTCACTGATGGTGGCGGGCGAGATTTCGACAATCTCGTAGGCGTAGTTGATGAAGGCCCGCGCGAACCGACTCACCGGAAGCCCGGCGGTCAGGGAAACTCCGGTCCGCCCATCCTGATAGCCGGCGACATTAGCCGCCGTGTAGGTCTGATAGATGATCTTCCGCTTGTAGATGTCGATGCCAGCGGTGATGGGCCGGTCGAAGAGATACGGCTCGGTCACGGCGAACTGGTAGTTCTTGGTGCGCCTTCCCGTCTGGGCCGAGATCTGGAACGTCTCGCCCGCGCCGAGGAAGTTCGAGGTCTGGAAAGAGGCGTTCAGGAACGCGCCTTCCAGACCCGACACTCCGCCGCCGAACGTGAACTGGTTCCGGTTCTGCTCCTCGACCCGAAGAGTGACGTCGATCTTGTCCTCCGCGAGTTGGGAGGGCCCGAGTTCCGGAGCCTTCTCGATCGGTTTGAAGTATCCGAGCTGGTTGATGCGGCGGATGGACAGCTTGAGCAATTCGCTGTTGAAGACATCGCCTTCGGTCAGATAGACCTCGCGACGGATGACCTTGTCGCGGGTGGACTCGTTCCCCGCGAAATTGATCTTGCCCACGAAGTACTGCTTGTCCTCGTTGATCTCGAGGACCAGGTCGACCGTCTTCTTCTCGGGATTCGGGGTGCGCTTGGTGAAACCGGTGTACTGGAAGTACCCCTGGGCGCCGTAGGCCTCGCGCAGCTTCTCGAAGCCCTTCTTCAACTCCTTCTCAGAGTAGACCTGGCCGGTCCGAATCTTGAAGATGGGCAGGACGAGATCATCCTTGAACAGCTTCATACCCTCGAACTTCACCGTACCCACCGTGTAGGGGTCACCCTCGCTGACCGGAATGTTCACCATCATCCACTTGACCGGCTTCTTCCTGAACAGACCGGACTTGCCGTCCACGTAGGTGAGCCGGGGCTCGCCGATGCTCGCGGTGACGTAGCCCGAATTCAAATAGTGGTCGCGCAGGGATTCCTGGTCCTGGGCCCACTTCTCTTCGTTGTAGGTGGACTTGCCCGAAATCCACGAGAGGTTCCAGAAGCCCGCCCCCTTGAGCTTCTTCATTTCTCCGCGAAGGCGGCCGTCCGAGTACACGGTGTTGTTCTCGAACTCGATCGACTTGATCTTCGTCTTCGGACCGTCTTCGATGGTGAAGGTGATCTGTTCCCCGCTGCCTCCGACCGTCTTCGCCTCATGCTTGACCGTCCCGAAGAGCCGCCCTTTCTCCTTGAGCATCTCGCGGATCACGTCTTCGGCCCGCCGCGCCTTGCTCGGATCGTAGAAGGAATCCAGCCGCAGGGTGGCCTCCTTCTCTTTGAGCTTGTCCTCGATCGACGTCTTCGTGAGAGCTTTGCTGCCCCGGAAATCGACGATCTGAACGCGCTTGCGTTCGCTCACCGTGAAGAGCAGAGCCTTGTTTCCCGAGGCGGTATCGCTCTCGTCGACGCTCATGTTCTCGAGAAAGCCCGCATCCCACAGGCGGCGGAAGTCGGCTCTGATGACCTGTTCGTCATAGACGCTGCCCGGTTTGGTGGAGACGTAGTAGAGGAGCGTGTCCGTGGCGATGTACTGGTTGCCCCGAACCTCCACGCGTTCGACCACGACTCGGCGAGGCTCGGGGCTCGGCGCCTGCGGTGCGGAAGACGACCCCGCCCAAGCCGCTGAGGCGGGACTCAGAACGAGGGGAAGGCTCAATGCCAGGGCGAGGCCGACGACTTTCATGCGGACAGCCGGCCCCGGTTGTCGTCTTGCCAGTACCAGAGGGCATCCTCCTGAACCCCGACTTCGATCGGAGCGTCGGGGGTCAGAACCCCCCGCAGAAAAGCCTCGGAAAGCGAATCCTCGATATGCCGCTCGACCGCGCGCCGGAGCGGCCGGGCGCCGTAGGAGCGATCCTTGAGGGTCTTTCGGAGCAACCATTCCACCCCATCATCGCGGATGGAGATGGAAAGCCCCTTGGACCGCAGATTCTCGGACAGATGCCCCACGAGGTTTCTGGTGATCCGACCGAGATCGGCGTCCGAGAGAGCGTCGAAGAGAATGATTTCGTCGATCCGGTTGATGAATTCCGGATTGAACGTGTGCTTCACCTCGGCCATCACCGCATCGGAGGTCGCGAGATCGGTCTGCGCCTCGTCCTGGGCGAAACCCATTCGCCCGCGCTTTTCGATGGCGCGCGCACCCAGGTTAGAGGTCATGATGACGATGGCGTTCTTGAAATCGACCACATTGCCGAAGGAATCGGTGAGGCGACCGTCTTCGAACACCTGCAGCAGCACATTGAAGATGTCGTGGTGGGCCTTTTCGATCTCGTCGAACAAGACCACGCAATACGGGTTGCGCCGAACGCGCTCGGTGAGCTGGCCGCCGTCTTCGTAGCCCACGTAACCGGGCGGCGACCCGATCAGACGCGAGACCGCATGCTTTTCCATGTACTCGGACATATCCACCCGAATCAGATGACGCTCGCTCCCGAACAGCAGCTCGGCCAGGCCGCGGGCCACCTCGGTCTTCCCGACACCGGTAGGACCCAGGAACATGAAGGAACCCACCGGCCGCTTGGAGTCCCGCAGTCCGGCCCGGGTCCGGCGAATCGCCCGGGCCAGGGCCGAGATCGCACGATCCTGGGAGACCACACGCTTGTGCAGTTCATCCTCGATGCGCAGAAGCCGCTTCGACTCGTCCTCGCGGATCGACCTGACCGGAATCCCGGTCGCCCGCGCGACCACCGCGTCGATGTCGTCCCGGTAGACCCAGGCGATATCGCCCTCGGCAAACGGGCGGGCCGGGACCACCTCCGGTCCCTCGAGTGCGACCGCGTCTTCAGAGCGTTTGATCGCAGTCAGCTTGACCCGGCTTCCGGCCTCGTCCAGCACATCGATGGCTTTGTCCGGAAGGCACCGATCGGGCATGTAACGGGACGAAAGGGCGACGGCCGCCTCCAAAGCCTCGTCCTTGAACAGGACGCCATGGAACCGCTCGTATCGCGACTTGAGCCCGCGGAGAATCTCGACCGATTCCTCTTCGGTAGGCGCCTTCAGCGTCACCATCTGGAATCGCCTGGAAAGGGCCCGATCCCTCTCGATGTGCTTTCGAAACTCCACCGGCGTGGTCGCGCCAATGCACTGGATTTCGCCTCGGGAGAGCGCCGGCTTCAGAATGTTCGCCGCATCCAGGCTCCCCTCGGCGGACCCCGCACCCACCAGGGTGTGCAGCTCGTCCATGAATACGATCACGTTCGGGTTCTCGGCCAGTTCCTTGAGAAGGCCCTTGAGCCGCTCCTCGAACTGGCCCCGGTACTTGGTTCCCGCCACCAGCAGGGCCAGGTCGAGAGCGAGGACCCGCTTCTCCAGCAGGGGTCGCGGGGCCTCACCCTGCACAATGAGCGATGCAAGCGCTTCCACCAGAGCCGTCTTCCCCACTCCCGGTTCGCCGATGAGCACAGGATTGTTTCGCTGCCGCCGCCCCAGAATCTCGATCACGCGCTCGATCTCGTCCCGGCGGCCGATGACGGGATCGAGTTTTCCCCGGACCGCCAGATCCGTCAGGTCCCGGCAATACTCGGCGAGGAGGGGAGTTTCCTTGGAGCGAGCGGGGGGCTGGGCCTTCTCGGCGAGGAGCCGGAGGATTTCCTCGCGCACGAAGGGCAGAGTCAGACCGTTCTCCCGGAGGACCTCGGCCGCAGTGGCGGTGTCTTCCCGCAGAAGGCCAAGAAGCAGGTGCTCCGTGCCGGTATAGGAGTGCCCCAACTGCTCGGCCTCGTCCTGGGCCAGGGCCAAAACCCGCTTGACCTCCGGGGACAGCGGCATTTCCACGGTCGTGGACACCTGGTCGCCGTATCGGCACCGACCCTCGACCTGACGCCGCATTTCCTCCATCTTCAGACTTCCGCGGTTGAGCAGCCGCTGCGTCAGGCCCTTGCCCTCCCGGATGAGGCCGAGCAGAACATGCTCGGTCTGAATGGAGTGGGCGCCCAATTGGGAGGCCTCGTAGCGGGCGAAGAAGATGACGCGGCGGGCGCGCTCTGTATATCGTTCAAACACGGTTACTTGACTAGCTTTTCCTGTCCGCGATTGTACGCGATCGAGGCGGATACTCCTCATTTCTCTGGCCTTTGGACGAACGGCAGGCCAATGGGGTCGGCCCTCGCTC
The DNA here is from genome assembly GCA_031412915.1 of Vicinamibacteria bacterium. GTDB lineage: Bacteria > Acidobacteriota > Vicinamibacteria > Fen-336 > JAGNNV01 > JAGNNV01. The sequence continues at coordinate 18,498 of JANODX010000011.1, forward strand.
CTTGAAAGACGCGCCGCCCCGGATCGCTCAGGCGTCCACCTCGAAGGTCTTCGTCTTGGAAGTCCGGCCGGAGACGAGCCGGACCGAGGACCGGGGCAGGCCGTGCCGCTCGGCCAGGACCTCGGCGACACTCTCATTGGCCTTGCCGTCAACCGGCGGAGCGCTGACCCAGACGTGCAAGTCCTCGCCCCGTTGCTCGGTCCTGGCCACCCGGGCTCCCGAATGAACTCGCACCCGAATCTTCATTCCCTCTCCGCCCGATTCCCCAAACGGACGCTCGCCGCGCGTCCCCCTTCTAGAACAGCGATTCCGCGGCCGCCCGGGCAAACGCCATCAACGGGCCGGGAAACAGACCCAGGCCGAACGTGAGTCCGGCCGCCACCGCGATGATCGAGGGAACGAAGCCCGTCTCGGTTCGGAATTCCGTGCCCGGCTCCGCTTCCTCCATGTACATCAGGACGACGAGGCGCAGATAGTAGAAGGCGGAAACGACACTCATCAAGACGCCCACCGCGGCGAGTCCCGAATACCCTGCCTCCACCGCGGCCTTGAACAGGTGGAACTTCCCGACGAACCCGACGGAGACCGGCACCCCGGTGAGGGAAATCAGAAGAAGCGTCATCATGGCGGCGAGGCTGGGATTGCGCCGCGCCAGGCCGGTGAGATCGCTGGTCACACTCGGCTCCTGTCCATTCCTTCTGATCGCAATCAGAAGACCGAAGGCGCCGAGATTGGTGATTGCGTAGGTCACCACATAGAACAGCAAGGCCTCCAGCCCGCCCCGGTGCTCGTTCAGGCCCACGAGCCCGGTGAGCATATAGCCCGCGTGCGCGACCGACGAGAAGGCGAGCAGACGTTTCAGGTCTGACTGGGCCAGGGCGCCGAGGTTCCCGACCACCATCGTGAACGCGGCCACCAGGGCGAGGGCGGGAGCCCACGACTCGCTCGCACCCCCGAGAGCGACCACGATGATCCGCCCGAGGGCTCCGAACGCCGCGATCTTCACGGCGGCGGCCATGAATGCGGTCACCGGTGTGATCGCTCCCTGGTAGACGTCGGGCGACCACATATGAAAAGGTGCAGCACCCACTTTGAACAGAAATCCCACGAGCACGAAGGCGGCGCCCATCTGAGCGAGGAGGCCGCCACGCGACACCCCCTCGGCCATGAGCGCCAGGGTCGTGCTCCCCGAGGCGCCGTAGAGGAGGGCGATGCCGAAAAGAAGGAACGCCGAGGAAAACGAGCCCGTGATGAAGTACTTGATCGCGGCTTCCTGTCTTCGCGGCCCGGTCCGCGGCATGGCGCACAGGGCATAGAGCGCGACCGACATGATCTCCAGGGCCACGAAGAGTGAAATGGCCTCGGCCGCGGTGGCCAGGCCCAGCATGCCTACCACCGAGAAGAGCATGAGGGTGAAGAATTCGTGAGGCGGCACCCGGTCGTCCTCGAGCCGCGCGGCCGAGAGCCACACCGCCAGAATCGCGACCAGGAGGATTCCGGCCTGAACAAAGGCGCTGTAGGTCCCACCCAGAACCGTGCCGCCGAGATTCCCGTCCGTGGGCCCGAGCAGGACCACACCCAACCCGGCAAGGAGGCCCAGGGCGGCGATATTCCGGCTCGCCGCCAGACCGTAACCCGCAAAGGCTCCGCCCAGCAGGACCAGGAAGGCAGAGATCGAGACGACGATCGCGGGGAGAACCGGGACGAGATCGACGTTCACCTTCGTGCTCCTCCGTCCTCACCCGGCCCGGACGGCATCGGGATCAGGGAGATCCGACCGCTGCTCAACATGGACTTGGTCCGCGCATCCTGAATGATCTTCATCACCGGCCTTTCCAGACTGCGCGTGAAGACCGAACTGAAGACGCCCATGAAGAGGGTCAGGAAAACCAGAGGCAGGAGAGTGGCCCATTCGCGAGCATTCAAATCCGGGAGGTTCGCGTTCTTGACGTTCGTCACCTCGCCGTACATCACGCGCTGGACCATCCACAGAATGTAGGCGGCGGAGAGGATGACCCCAAGAGTCGAGACGATCACGAGGGTGGGCGAGAAGCTGAACGCGCCCACCAGGATCAGGAACTCGCCGATGAAGCCGTTGAAGCCCGGAACCGCGATCGACGAGAGACAGATGAGTAGGAACACCGCGGCGAATCGCGGCATCACGTTCCGCAGGCCCCCGAACTCCGAGATCAGCCGGGTGTGCCGGCGTTCGTACAGCATCCCGACCATCAGGAACAAGGCGCCGGTGGAGATGCCGTGGTTGAGCATCTGGTAGCTCGCACCCACCACCGACATGGGTTGGAAGGCGGCGATTCCGAGCATCACGAAACCAAGGTGCGACACGGAGGAATACGCCACCAGTTTCTTGAGGTCCGGTTGAACGAGCGAAACCAGGGCGCCGTAGACGATGCCGATAGCACCCAGGAAACCGATGGCCCATGCGGCTTTCATCGCGGCCACCGGGAACAGGGGAATGGCCAGCCGGAGGAAACCGTATCCCCCCATCTTCAGGAGGACTCCGGCCAGGATCACCGAGCCCGCGGTGGGCGCTTCGACGTGCGCGTCCGGCAACCACGTATGGAACGGGAACATCGGAACCTTGATCGCGAAAGCCAGAGCAAAGGCCAGGAACAACCACATCTGCATTTCCGGATCGACGGAGGTGCGGAGCAGGTCCGGAAGGTCGAACGAGCGCGACCCGGTCTCGCGGTAGAGAACCAGGAACGCCACCAGCATCAGGGCGCTGCCCGCCATGGTGTAGAGGAAGAACTTCACCGCCGCGTAGATGCGCCGGCCGTGGCCGAAGATCCCGATCAGGAAATACATGGGGATCAGCATCGCTTCCCAGAAGATGTAGAAGAGGAAGAGGTCGAGGGCGCAGAAAACCCCGATCATCGCCGACTCGAGAATCAGGATGAAGATGTTGAACTCGCGCACCCGCTCGTCGATGGAGGCCCATGAGCCAAGCAGGGAGATGGGGGTCAGCAGGGTGGAGAGAATGATCAGCCAGAGGCTCAGGCCATCGATGCCGAGGTGATAGCTGATCCCCCAGCCGGGGAGCCACGCCACCTTCTCCACGAATCGATACTCGGCGCTCGACTCGAACCCGCCGAGCTCAGTGAGAAGGGCCAGAGACAGCCCGAACAGGACCAGGGTCAGGGCCAGGGAGAAGCGCTTGACGTCGGAATCGGACAGGCCACGGCCGAGGGCGAGAAACAGCGCCCCCAGAAGAGGCAGGAGGATGAGGAGAGACAGGACACCCATGATCGCGGGCCTACCCCTTGGTCCAGAGAATCGCGGTCAAGAGGGCGACCGCACCCGCCAGAATGGAAAGAGCCGAGCCCCGAACCAGGCCGTTTTGAACAATCCGCCCGCCTTCCGAGAAGTCGACCGCGAGTTTGCCGAGCCCATTCACGACGCCGTCGATCCAGCCCGCGTCGACCTTCTTCCACAGGACCCGCTCGGAGGTGTCGACCACACCGTTCACTCCGTTGCGCACGAACGAATCGTAGGCATCGTCGAAACCCCATTTCGCATCGAAGAGATCCTTGAGGCCGGCGTACCGGGCGGCGATCCTTGCCGGGGCTTCGCGCAGCGCGCCCGCGTACATCAGATAGGCAAACCACGCGCCCAGGAAGGCGACGCCGCTCGCGAGGTACGGCATCCAGGCGAGGTGAGCCAGTTCCTCCTTGACCCGGATCGCGGGTTCCACGAAGTGAGGAATCGGCAGGTAGCCGGCAAGGGCCGAACCCAGGGCCAGGAGGACGAGGGGGACCAGCATCACCGCGGGCGATTCGTGAATCCCTGCGTGGCCGTGGTCGCCGTGGCCGCTGTGATCGGCGTGGGGCTTCTCGAGGCTCCCCCGGTATTCGCCGGTGAAGGTCATGAAGAAGAGACGCGACATATAGAACGCCGTGAGCCCGGCGGTCAGCAGGGCCAGGCCGAACAGGAACCGGTTGTGGCCGAAGGCGGCGATGAGGATCTCGTCCTTGCTGAAGAAACCCGAGAAGAACGGCGTGCCGATGATGGCGAGCCAGCCCGCGGTGAACGTCCAGAACGTCCACGGTGTTCTCGTCCGCAGTCCGCCCATGTGCCGCATGTCCTGTTCGCCGGAGAGCGCGTGGATGACCGAGCCTGCGCCCAGGAACATCAGGCCCTTGAAGAAGGCGTGGGTGACCAGATGGAACACCCCGACCCCGTAGGCGCCGACCCCGCAGGCCAGGAACATGTAGCCCAGCTGCGAGACCGTGGAATAGGCCAGAACCTTCTTGATGTCGTTCTGGACGACCGCGATGGTGGCCGCCACAAACGCGGTCACACCGCCCACCGCGGCCACGACCCACATCGCGGTCTCGGACATTTCGTAGAGGGCGCCCAGCCGCGCCACCATGTAGACGCCGGCGGTCACCATGGTCGCGGCGTGGATCAGGGCGGAAACCGGAGTCGGGCCTTCCATGGCGTCGGGAAGCCAGACGTGAAGCGGAATCTGCGCGCTCTTGCCGCAGGCGCCGATGAAGAGCGCGATGGCGATGAGGGTGAGGGGGCCGAACATTCCCAGCTCTTCATGGGGCATCTTCCCCACTCCGGTGACGATGTCCACGAGGTCGAGGGTGCCCAGTTTCGCGGCGGCCATCGCCATGCCGATGATGAGGCCGGCGTCTCCGATCCGATTGACGATGTAGGCCTTCTTGCCCGCGTCCGAAGCGCTCTTCTTCTTGAACCAGAAACCGATCAGGAGATAGGAGCACAGGCCCACCCCTTCCCAGCCCACGAACATGAGGGCAAGCGATCCGCCGGTGACCAGCACCAGCATGAAGAAGGTGAAGAGGTTCAGGTAGGAGAAGTAGCGGATCCGCTCGTCGTCGTGGGACATGTAGCCGATCGAGTAGACATGGATCAGGAAACCGATGCCCGTGATCACCAGCATGAGGGTGCAGGACAAAGGGTCGATCAGGAGAGTCAGCGGAATGACGAAACCCGCGACGTCGATCCAGTTGAGAGGCAGGGTGGGCAGGGCGAAGTGCAGCCCTCCGCTCCCGGAGGGAAGGGCGAGCAGGCTGCGGAGCGTGGCCACCGCGAGCAGGAGCGAGACGAGCACGCAGCTCGTGGCGATGACCATCATCCCTTGCTGTTTGCCCTGCTTCTTCGCGAGCCCACCCAGCAAGGCGAGGACGATGAAGCCGAAAAGCGGCATGAACAGCACCATCCAGGGCGCCCAAAGCAGGATTCGTTCCGGGGTGAACATGGTCTCTGGTTCAGCCCTTCATCAGATTGAAGCTGTCCACGTCGAGGTCTTCACGATTGCGCTGCAGCGCGATCACGATGGCGAGGCCCACCGCGGCTTCGGCCGCGGCCACGGTGAACACGAAGAAGACCAGGATCTGCCCGTCGATGGTCCCGTGCGCCCGGGAAAAGGCCACGAAGGCCAGGTTGACCGCGTTGAGCATCAGTTCGACGCACATCATCACCGTGATGACGTTTCGCCGAACGAACACTCCCACCGCCCCCACCACGAACAGGAAGGCGCTCACCGCCAGGGCGACCTGAACGAAGCCGCCATGGGCGGTCTCGAAGCCGCTCAGGGTGGCGGAGTAAAGGGTGTCGAGGCTGGGCATCTCTACTTCCCCGTGTCCTTTTCCTTACGGGCCACCACGATCGCCCCCACCATGGCCGAGAGGATGAGAATCGACGTGGCCTCGAAGGCGTACAGAAACCGCGGGGAGGCGAAGAGGCCCCGGGCCACGTCGGCCGAGGTCGTTTCCCTGTAATTCGCGGGCAGGTTCGCCGCACCCTTCCACACCACCACCACCGACTGGATGGCCAGGATGATCCCGAGGGCGATGGCGGCTCGCCCGATGCCTCCGGCGCGCTCGCCCTCCTCCTGTTTCGCATTCAAAAGCATGATGACGAACAGGAAGAGCACCATGATGGCGCCCGCGTAGACCACCACCTGGAGAACGGCGATGAAGGCCGACCCCAGCATCGCGAACATCACGGCCAGCGAACACATGGTCACGATGAGCGAGAAGGCGCTGTTGATGGGGCTCCGTTGCGAGACCACGAACAGGCCCGAAGCGAGAGCCACGATCGCGGCCCCGTAGAACAGGATGACGTCGAGAATCATCGCGACACCTGCCCGGCCGCCGGGCTCGTCGAAGTGGCCACGGTCGAGGGCGGGGCTTTCTTCTCCCCGAAGAACGCGGTCATCCCGGAGAAGAGGACCACCCACAAGGCGGCGATGGGAATCAGACGCTTCCACCCGAAGTCCATCAACTGGTCGTACCGGAATCGCGGCACGGTGGCGCGCAGCCAGATGAACACGAAGAGCAGGAAGAGCATCTTGGCGAAAAACCACAGGGGAGAATTCGGGATGAAAGGCAGGGGCGAAAGCCAGCCTCCGAGAAACATGTTCGAGGCCAGGGCGCAGACCGTGATCATGTTGATGTATTCGGCCATCTGCAGAAGGGCGAATTTCATGGAAGAGTACTCGGTGTGGAAGCCCGCCACCAGTTCCGTTTCGCTCTCCGGAAGATCGAAGGGCGTGCGGTTCACCTCGGCGCAGGCCGCGATCATATAGATGATGAAGGCGGGCGACTGGAGGATCATCCAGGGCCAGATCCCCCACGCCGCCGTGGTGGCCACGATGTCGGTCAGGCGGAACGATCCCGCAGCCATGATCACGGACACCCAGGACATCCCGAGGGCCAGTTCGTAGGAGAACATCTGGGCCGAACTCCGCAGGCCACCGATCAGCGCGTACTTGTTGTTCGAGGCGTAGCCCGCGAACACGATCCCGTAGACCCCGAGTGCCGTGATGGCAAAGATGAAGAGCACGCCCACGTCGAGATTCGCAATCTGAATGTCGAGGGGGCGGCCAAAGACGCTCACCTGACCGTAGAAAGGCAGCACCAGAGGTCCGCCGTAGGGCACCACCGCGAGAGCGACATACGCGGTGATGAGGGCCACGACGGGTGCGGCGAAGAAAAGGAGCTTGTGCGCGCCCTCCGGCATCACCTCCTCCTTGAAGAAGAGCTTGATGCCGTCCGCGGCCGGCTGCAGGATGCCGAACCAGCCCACCCGGTTCGGGCCGCGACGGAACTGCATGAACGCGAGCACCCGGCGCTCGACGTACGTCATCAGGGAGAAAACCAGGAGCAGGGCATTGAAGATGACCGCCACCTTCACCAGGGCGATGAGGGCATCGATCCCCAACTCCTTGTTCGCCGGTGAAAGCAGCATCTCCATGGCGAGCGGCGGTTACGCCTTCCCCTGCGCTTTCGCGAACGAATCGGCCTGGACGGTCCAGGACGCCTTGTGGCGGACGTAGTACTCGTATTCGTCGCGGAACTTCGCGATGGTCGACAGAACCGGGGTGATGGCGGCGTCCCCGAAGGCGCACAGCGTCTTACCCGCGATCGAATCACAGACCTGCTTCAGAGTGTCGATGTCCTTCTCTTCGCCCTGCCCGCTCTCGATCCGGACGAGCAACCGATAGAGCCACCCCGTGCCCTCGCGGCAGGGCGAGCACTTGCCGCACGACTCGTGTTTGTAGAAAGCGGTCAGGTTCCGGGCCAGCGCCACCATGGAGCGCGAGTCGTCGGCCACGATGCAGCCCGCGGAGCCGAGCATCGAACCCGCCTTCATCACACTGTCGAAGTCGAGGGGGACGTCGAGTTCGCTGTCCATGAGGATCGGGACGGACGAGCCCCCCGGGATCACCGCGCGAATCTTCCGGCCCTCGCGCGGACCGCCCGCGTAGTCGTAGACCAGTTGCCGCAGGGTGATCCGGCCCAGGTGCGCTTCGTAGCTCCCCGGCCTTCTTACGTCGCCGCTGATCGAGAACAGCTTCGGCCCGCCGTTCTTCTCGGGCCCAAGCGACGCGAACCACTCGGCCCCGCGTTCCAGGATCAGCGGGACATTGACGAGGGTCTCGACGTTGTTCACGATGGTCGGGCAGCCGTACAGACCCGACACGGCGGGGAACGGCGGCTTGAGTCGTGGCTGACCGCGCTTGCCTTCGAGGCTCTCCAGGAGCGCCGTCTCTTCCCCGCACTCGTACGAACCGGCGCCGCGGTGGACCACGACTTCCACATCGATGCCGGTGCCAAGGATGTTCTTCCCCGCGTAGCCGGCGGCGTAGGCCTCTTCGACCGCCTTGTTGAGGATCCTGGCACCTTCCTTGAACTCGCCGCGGATGTAGATGTAGCAGCTCTTCGAACGAATGGCATGGCAAGTGATCACGCTCGACTCGATGAGCAGATGCGGATCCTTTTCGATGATGACCCGGTCCTTGTACGTCCCCGGCTCGGACTCGTCGGCGTTCACGCACAGGTAGCGCGGTTTCGGAGAGTCCTTCGGAAGAAACGTCCATTTCAGCCCGGTGGGAAAGCCGGCTCCCCCGCGCCCGCGCAGGCTCGACTTCTTGACCTCATCGACGATCTGGTCGGGCGGTATCTCCAGGTACTTCTTCAGATTCGCGTAGCCGCCGCCCTGCTTGTAGACCTCGATCGATTGCGAGTCCTTCTTCCAGACGTTCTTGAAGAGGATCATCTCGCCCGGGCTCTTGGGCCACTCGAACGGCCGGTAGACGGTTTCGCCCGCGATTACCCGATCCAGGTCGGCGTCGGTGGCGTTCTCGAGCCACTCGCCATTCACCTGAACCGCGGGCGCACCGCCGCAGGCGGCCAGGCACTCCACCGGCTTCACTGTGAACTTCCCGTCCTTCGTGGTCTCGAAGGGCTTGACCCCGAGCTTCGCGCACGTCCGGTTCATCAGGCCTTCCGAACCGCCGAGGGCGCACGAGAGAGTGGTGCAGACCTCGATCAGGGTCTTGCCTTCGGGCTTGAGGGCGAACATCGTGTAGAAGCTCGCGGTGTCGTGGACCTGGGCGGTCGACAGCCCCAGGATCTCCGCGATCTCGGCGATCGCCTCGGGAGTGATGTAACCGTCCTGCTCCTGGGCCAGCCGCAAAGCCGGAAGGAGCGCCGAGCGCCGGACCGGATACTTCGCGATCGTGGCGTCGAGGGTCTTGCGGTTCTCTGCGGTGAAGGGCATGGATCTGACTCTGGTCGCAGGCGCCTGCTAAACGGGGAACGCCGCGGGAACTACCACTCGAGGGCGCCCGATTTCCAGGCGTACGCGAAACCCGCCGCCAGCATTCCCATGAAGATCATCATCTCTATGAAGCCGAACATTCCGAGCTCCTTGAAAACGAGGGCCCAGGGGTAGAGGAACGCCGCATCCACGTCGAAAAGTATGAACAGCATCGCCACCAGATAGAACTTGATGGGAAAGCGCTCGGACAGTTTCGCGACCGAGGGCACGCCGCACTCGTAGACCGCGCTCTTGGCGGGATTGGGGCGGGGGCGTCCCAGGAGCTGGGAGAGCACCACGTTGAAAAGCGCAAAGCCAGTCGCGGCCAGGAACAGCAGAACCACCGGGAAATAAGCCGGCAGGCTTGAGGTGGCGGCGATGGGCGTCATCTGATGGGGCCGGGTTTTGGATTCCAGGAGCGAAGGTGGTTTCGGGGCGCGTTTCTCGGAGCGCCGCCGCCAGAATTTCGGAAGCGGGCGGACTATAAGGGGACCGCGGAGAGACGTCAAGGATTGGCGGGGAGAACGGCCAAGGATACGAATCACACAAGCGGGGATCGTCACCTTCCTTTAGAGACGGGGAACCCCGCGGGCCGCGGCGGTCTAGAATCATCTCGGCCGGCCGGTTACGGGCTCGGCACTTTCGACATCGCGCCTTCGTCGCTAACCCGTTCCCCCCTTTCCGAGGTCCAAATCACATGAATTCAGTCGCCCGCGTTACCGAAATCACCGCCCGCTCCGCGAAGAGCTTTGAAGACGCCCTCAAGATCGGAATCGGCCGTGCCACCAAGACCCTTCGCGGCGTCACCTCCGCCTGGATCAAGGAGCAGAAGGTCGAGATCAAGAACGGAAAGGTGGTCGCCTATCAGGTGAACATGCTCGTCACGTTCGTGATCGATTAGGACGTGATCGGACTCCCGGGTCTTCACCCTGGCTCTGCGACTCGAAAGCCCCCTCTCCCCCCGCCCCGCCTGACGCCGTTTCGCGGGGCGGTGCTTCTCGGGGCCGCCGTCCTGCTCCTGCTCGCTCCCGCGACTCGGGCGGGAGACTTCTGGAAACCCTTTGTGGCCGGAGCGGTTTCGGGGCTTGCCATTCACGAGGCCTCGCATCTGGTGTTCGACCTGGCGTTCAACGCCGAACCTCGCCTGAAAGGCGTCAGTTTCGGGCCGATCCCCTTCTTCGCCCTCACCCACCAAAGCGGTCTTCCCCCTCGCCAGGAGGCGCTGATTTCGGGCGCTGGCTTCCTTTCCCAGCATGTGACCAGCGAAATCATCCTCTCAAGGAGGCAAGGGGACACTCCCGTCTCGGCCTTCGATCGGGGTCTCCTCACGTTTCACGTGGCGACTTCCGTCGCCTACGCGGGCGCCGCGTTTGCGCAACACGGCCCGTTCGAACGCGACACCCGCGGCATCGCGGACGCTACGGGAAGTGACGAACGCTTCATCGGCGCGCTCGTCCTGGCTCCCGCCGTGTTCGACACGTGGCGGTACCTGCGGCCCGCTTCACGGACGGCCAGATGGGGCTCGCGGCTCACCAAGCTCGCGTATCTCGGAGTGATCGCCTTCAAGGACTAGATTCTCGACGGCTCAGGGACCGCCCTTCGACAAGCTCAGGGACCGCCTATGCCAGGCCCGCCGGCCACCGCGAGTGCTACCCCGGAAACGTACGTTCGCCTCCCCCCTGCGTTACTGAAGTCTCTCGCCCACCACGCGCTTCACCTGACTCCCGGCGGGGATCGACTCGCTCAGGGACACCGCATTGAGCAAGGCCAGGGTCTCCGGCTTCACCGGAGAATTCCAGTCGCGGGCCAGGCTCGATATCGTCGCCGGCGACCGAAGCGTCTCGATCCGGAGATGCAGGGGCTGGACGGAAAGAATGCGCTGATCGGTGAGCCGCTCGAAGCTCCGAATCCAGGCGGCAAAGGCCGGCCGATACACGGCGTATCGCGCCTGCGGCGTGTAGCCGAGGAGTTGGAGTGTGGTCCCTCCGTTCTTGACGAAGGTCACTACCCCCTGCAGGACGCCGTTTTGCTGGTCCTGGACCTGGAACTCGAGTGAGGCGGCGGAGTAACCGTTCACGTTCCCCCGCTCGATCCGTCCGGCCTGCACGCCCTCCTGCCTGGCGAAAGCGGCGGCCGCTTCCGCGGGCTCGCCCGGCGTCAGGGTCAGTTGAACCATGGCGTCCTTGGCGGAAGAGATCGACGAAACGCCCTGCTTTTCGTTCTGAGCGGGCCAACCCTGGGGGAACGCGATCTTGAACGCCATGTCGGGGTGATAGAAGACCTGCTCTTTGAAGAAGCCCTCGCGGGGATTCTCGCCGAACATCAACCCGCCGAGTTGCTGAAGGAACTCGGGGCGGCCCACCCGAGTCCCGCTCACCCCCTGCGCCTGCATGGCCCTCTTCATGTCGGCCAGGCGATTGGGAGGGGCTGGGTGCGTGGACAACCAGTTCGGCATGCGATCGCCGCCCGAGGCGGTAGTGACGCCGTCGAGCATGCGGAACACGTCCAGCATTTCCTCGGGGTCGTAGTCCTTCTTGACGATGTAACGCAGACCAAGGCCGTCGGCCTGACTTTCCTGATCCCGGCCGAACTTCAAGAAGACGAGCCCCAGGGCCTGGCCGAGAGCATCGCCACCCTGCCGCAGGGTCGGGGACAGGATCATTCCGACTCCGAGACCGACCATGCCGAGCATCTGCTTGCTCTGGGCGCTCGCGGAATGACGAGCCGTGACATGTCCGATTTCGTGGCCGAGGACGCTCGCAAGCTCGGCCTCCGAGTTCATATGGGCCAGAATGCCGCGGGTCACGTAGATGTAACCGCCGGGCAGAGCGAAGGCGTTGACCTGCGGATCGTCGACCACCCGGAATGTCCACGGAAGTCCCGGCCGCTCCGACACCGCGGCCAGGGGGCGAGCGACGGACTCGACATACGCTTGAAGGTTCCGGTCGGGGAAATCGCCGTACATGCCGTGAAACTGCTCGTCGGCCTCCTTGCCCATGGCCGCTTCCTGGCCTTCGCTCACCAGCATCAACTGGCTCTTCCCCGTGGCGGGGTTGGTGGCGCAGGAGGAGAGCAGGCCGAGCGACAGCCCGGCGATATGGAATGAAACAAGTGCCTTCATGGTGCTCCGAAGTGTAGCGCTCGGGCACTCGGATTGCGGAGCGAGGGCCACTAGAATGACCGATCAATGACGCGCTTCCGCGGACCCCTTCCCGTGCTCGTCCTCTCCGGGATTGGCGTGGTGGCGGGGATGGTTGTGCTGGAGGCCGGGGCACGAATCGCCGCGATGCGCGAGGAGCGGCGGCAGGGCCGGCTCGATCGAGACCTGGGCGTGGTTCCGATCCCCCACCAAGGCGCCACCGTCACCCTCGGGCAGATGATCCGGAGATCGGAAGACCCTCGGATCGTGTACGAACTTCGGCCGCGGCTCGACGTGATCTTCGCGGACGCGCGGGTCACCACGTCGGATGCGGGTCATCGCGGACCGGACGCGGCCAGGCCCAAGCCCACCCGGACGTTCCGCATCGTGGGCGTCGGCGACTCGTACATGTTCGGCCAGGGCGTCGCGGACGAGGAGACGTACCTCGCCCGGCTTCCCGGTCTGATGAGCGGGGCGCTCTCCGCCCAGGGGATCGAGACGGTGAATCTGGCCGTGCCCGGATTCAACACGGTGATGGAGGTGGAGACCCTGCGAAACCGCGGTTCTGCTCTGGAGCCGGACCTTGTGCTTATCGAGATCGTCGGCAATGACCTCGACCTGCCGAATTTTCTTTGGAACGTCGTCGATCCCTGGACGGCGCGCCGCTCGTTCCTGCTGGATTTCGTCCGGGGCCGGCTCGAATCGCGCGGCATGGCGCGGACCGAGGCCGCGGGACTGCAGGAAGCGCCCCGGGACGAGGCCGAAGGGGGAGGACGTTTCTCGCGCGACGATGATCGGGTGCCTTCCCGCTACGCATCGATGGTCGGACTCGGAGCCTTCGATCAGGCGGTCGCCGACCTCGCCGCCTGGGGCCGGGCCGCTGACGTTCCCGTTCTGGCCGTGACCCACGGCGTATGGTTTGAGCGGGAGATGCTCGCCGCACTTTCGACGAACGGCATTCCCGTCCTGGTGTTGCGCTCGGCACTTCGCCAACGAGCGCGGGCCCTCGGCGCCCCGGACTACGGCCGGTCGCCCCTGGCCCTCTCCCCTCACGACCTTCATCCGTCCGCGCTCGGTCACGAAGCGATCGCTGAGGAGTTGGCCGCCTGGATTCCTCCGAACCTTCCGCGCAGTTGACGTTCGAGGCGCGGCGGACTCAGAATCCGCGACCGCGAGCGACCGATGGCGGATCGGCGGCGCCTTACTCGTCTATTTCTTCAAGGAGACCCCATGACCTCGATCCGAACCACAGGAGTCGCAACCCTGTCGCTCCTCCTCATCGCTTCCGTCAGCAGCGCCCAAAAAAAGGAGGCGAAGCCCGTCCCCACGCCCATCCCGTCGGCTCTGTCGGCCCTGAACGCCGACCACTTCAAGGCCATGGAGTTTCGAAACATCGGCCCCGCGAACATGGGCGGCCGCGTGGACGACATCGCCGTCGTCGAATCCAACCCGCTCACGTTCTACGTGGGCATGGCCTCGGCCGGGATCCTGAAGACCACCAACGGCGGCACCACGTTCGAGACGATCTTCACCGACCAGGAGGTCTCCTCCATCGGGGATGTCACCCTGGCCCCTTCCGACCCATCGACGCTTTACGTGGGAACGGGCGAGCCCAACAACCGGCAGTCCACTTCATGGGGGGGCGGGGTCTACAAGAGCACGGATGCCGGCCGGACGTTCCAGTACATGGGCCTGAAGGAGAGCCAGCACATCGGCCGGATCGTGGTACACCCCACCAACCCCGACGTCGCCTATGTCGCGGCTCTTGGGCGCTTGTATGGCCCAAGCAAGGAGCGTGGCATCTATAAGACCACGGATGGCGGTAAGACCTGGGCGAACGTCAAGTTCCTGGATGAAGACACGGGCATGATCGACATCGCCATGGACCCCGAGAGCCCGGGCACGCTCTACGCGGGCTCCTACCAGCGCCGCCGCGCGCCGTTCGGCTACAACGGCGGCGGGCCGGGAGGCGGACTCTTCAAGACCACGGATGGCGGCGCCACCTGGAAAAAGTTGACCAGCGGCCTGCCCAGCACCGGCGACATGGGACGCATCGGCGTCACCGTCTATCGGCGCGATCCCAGGATCGTGATGGCCCTGATCGAGCATCGCACGGAATTCGGCGTCTATCGCTCCGAGGACAGGGGCGAAACCTGGGTCAAGCTCTCGAACAGCAACCCTCGACCCTCGTACTACAGCAAGATCCATATCGACCCTAACAACGATCAACGGGTCTGGGTTCTAGGCGCGCAGATGTACAACTCCGAGGATGGCGGCAAGACCTGGCGTCAGAACCTGGTGCAACGCATTCACGGCGACTATCACGCGTTGTGGATCAATCCTTCGAATTCCGACCACGTCCTCGCTGGTTCGGACGGAGGCATTCATCAGAGCTTCGACCGGGGCCGGACCTGGGATCACCTCAACAGCGTGCCCCTTGGCCAGTTCTATGAGATCAACGCGGACAACCAGAAACCGTACAACGTCTGCGGTGGATTGCAGGACAACGGAACCTGGCACGGCCCCTCCCGCACGATGGTCCGCGAAGGCATTCAACTCAACGACTGGAAGACCATTGGCGGCGGCGATGGCTTTTATTGCGTGATCGATCCGGTCGATCCCTCCACCGCCTACGTGGAGAGCCAGGATGGCAACATCTCCCGCGTGAACCTGAAGAGCCTGGAGCGCACCTCCATTAGGCCTGCGCCCGCCGACCCGAAGGAGAAGTATCGCTTCAACTGGAACTCGCCCATCGTGGTTTCGCCCTACGACCACAACACCGTGTTCTACGGCGGCAACAAGCTCTTCATGTCGAAGGACCGCGGCGCTTCGTGGACCGAGCTCTCCGGCGACCTGACCAACAACGAGAAGCGGGACGAGAAGCAGATCTTCGGCAAGACCGCCAAGGAGTTCATGTCCCGTAACGACGGGGTGGTTCACTGGGGCACCGCCACCACCATCGCCCAGTCGCCGCTCAAGGCGGAGGTTCTCTGGTTCGGCGCGGACGACGGAAACCTTCACGTCACCTCGGACATGGGCAAGACCTGGACCCGGCTCACCGACCGGGTCCCGGGCGTCCCGAAGGGAACCTACGTGAGCCGCATCGAGCCCAGCCGCACCGGTCCCGGAGCCGCGTATGTGACTTTCGACGGCCATCGCGCCGACGACTTCAAGCCCTACGCCTTCTTCACCCCCGATTTCGGCGCGACCTGGAAGAACGTCACCGCGAACCTCCCGGCGGGCGGAACGGTGAGTGTGTTGCGCGAGCATCCGAAGAATCCCGATCTGCTCTTCGCGGGCACGGAGATGTCCTTGTGGGCGTCGTTCAATCGCGGCGGGTCGTGGACCAAGGTCAGGGGCGGCCTGCCCACCGTCCCGGTCGACGACATCTTCATCCACGCGAATGAGAACGACCTGATCCTCGGCACCCATGGCCGCAGCGTCTGGATCCTGGACAACATCTCGCCGTTCGCGGGGATGAGCGAAGCGGTGGCGAGCAAGCCGCTCCACCTCTTCGAGAACAAGACCGGGACGCAGTGGCGAATCGCCGGGGTGGGCGCCAGCAACGGACACAAGGTCTTCAATGGGCCGAATCCGCCGGATGGCTCGGCCATTCAGTACTGGCTCAAGGAGGCCCCAGGCGACAAAGACGCCGTCACCATCACGATCACGGACAGCAAGGGCGAGAAAATCCGCGACCTCGTGGGCGGGAAGAGCGTAGGCGTGAATCGTGTGATGTGGGACCTGAGGCACACGCCTCCCCCACCGCCCCCCGAGGGCGGCGGGTTCTTCGGGGGTGGCGGGTTCGGCGGTCCTCCGCGCGGCCCCCTGGTGCCGCCGGGTGTTTACAGCGTGAAGGTCACGGCCGGCGGCGCCACCTCAGAGGCTCAACCGATCGTGGTTGAAGAGGACCCGCGTATCCAGATCAGCGAGGCCGATCGCAAGGCCTGGTACGAGTGGCAGATGGCGCTTGCGCAGGTGAATCCGCAGCTTCAGCAGGGTATGCGCACGCTGAACTCCCTCGGAAATCAGCTCCGCGAGGTCAGGACACAGATCGGCCGAAATCCCCGAACTCCGGAAGCCGCCACCAAGGCGTTGCAGGCGCTGCTCGACAGGGTCGAAGGCATGGGCGGCCGCGCGCCCGAGAACGAGCCGCCCGGATTCGCGGGCGCGCCGCTCGCCGATGCTCCGGAGACCATCCAGAGCCGGATCGGCTTTGGCGGCGGCGGCGGTTTCGGCGGTGGTATGACCGCGGCTCCCACGGCGGCTCAGAAGGCCACCCTTGAGCGGAACCAGAAGGACCTCGCCGCGTTTACCGAGACCCTGCGCGGAATCACGGAGACGGACGTGCCCGCCCTGAACAAGCTTCTGCTCGAAGCGGGGGTTGGGCGCATCGACGTGTCGGCGGCCGGTCCGGGCGGCGGCGGACGGCGTCCACCCGAAGGAGACGACCCCCGCTAGCTGCGCGACGCTCCGTCTGCAACCGCGAAACGCCCGCTCGCACCCTCCAAAGACGCCGCATCAGACCGCGGTTGCGTATACCCCCGCATCCCGCTCGGGATAATTCTCGTACACATGCTCGAAGACCGCCGTGCACTTCTGCGCGTAGAGCGTCTTGTCATAAGCGCGCGGCAGGCCGCCATCGAGGACATCCTCAATCGCGATCTTCAACTGCGAGCGTGCTGATGACTTCTGCCGCCAGTTCAAGACCAACAGCAGCTTCAACCGAGCCAGCAGATCCCGGGCAACCTTCTTCACTTCCCCGCGTTCCTCAGTGCTGAGTTCCGGCGCGGGACGTGTGAGGATGTCGAAGATCACCAGCTCTTCCTCGGACATGCTCTCGCGGACGTGGCGCTGCTGCTCGGTGGACAGGTCGCGACTGAGCGCCAGCAGTTCCTCGAACACCTGCTCGATGTTCTTGCTCCCCGCGTTGTAGGCGGCGATCAGCTCCTCGAACTTCTCCTGGAAGTTCGCGCGGGTCTTGTTCAGACGAATCAGCATCTCCAGCTGCGCGCGCACCGCGGCCTTCAGCACTTCGAGGTCGGTGTTCTGGTGCTCCGACAGCTTGAACTTCCCGGCCAGGGCACGGAAGTCGATCTTGGAAAGATCAACCGCCTTGCCGTCGGGCTCGGCGGCCCGGACGCCTGAGATCGACTCGTCCAGCAACCCTCGAATCCCGCCCATGACCTCGGAGATATCCGCGGGGTTGGGATTGAGCTTGCTCCGAATGGCGACAGCGATGGCGCCGATGCAGGAGACGCGGATGAAGAACTCGAGAGCCGCGGGGTCGGGCTTCACCGCCCGGTAGAGCGTGCCGACGATGCGTTCGTGGCCGAAGAAGTCCCGACGCCACGACTCGGGAGCTATGAGGGCATTGACGGCCTCCCCGACCAACTGCAACCTCTTCATGCTCCCGGCCGGAAGGTCCTCGATTTCCCCGAGGCTGACCGAACGCTGAGCGCAGAACGTCGTTGCCGCGTCGATGGCCTTCCGCAGATCGGCGACGAGCTTCTGCTTGTCCTTGACCGGGTTCTTGCCATCCTTACCCGCTCCGTAGATCGCGAGTGCTCGCTCCAGCGAAGCAAAGACGTTGGCGTAGTCCACGATCATGCCGCTGTGCTTGCCGGGGAACACCCGGTTGGCCCGGGCGATGGTCTGCATCAGCGTGTGGTTCCGCATCGGCTTGTCGAGGTACACGGTCGAGCAACTCGGCGCGTCGAAGCCGGTGAGCCACATGGCGCACACGAACACGAGCCGCAGCGGATCCCCCGGGTCCTTGAACTTTTCGTCGAGATGCTCGTCGTTGATCCGTTGACGATGGGGCACGATGTCCAAACCGAGCTTCTTCATCTGCTCGATCTCGTTCTGACCGGGCGAGACGATGAGGGCCATGTCGGTTGTTTGCAGAACGTCCAGGCGGTCCTGAAGTTCGAACCTTTCGGCTTCCTCGAGGCCGTACCGAGACAGCTCCTTCTGCACCCGCGCCGTCTCCGCCGCCCAGTGCTTCCGCACCTTGTCGTGGGTCCGAAGCGCCGTGGCCTTGTCGATCGACACCACCATCGCCTTCCCCACGAAACCACGGCCGAGGAAGTGCCGGACGATGTCCTGGGCCACGGTTTCCAGCCGGTCGTCGCGGGTGAGGATGTGGTACTGCCGGCTCAACTCGCGTTCGAGCTTCGCCTCCTGCTCGGGATCCAGCTCCGCCGCCTCGATCAGGTTGTAGATGTCGTCGTTGAGGTCGGGGTTCGTCAGCTCCAGCTCGGGCGTGCGGTTCTCGTAGAAGAGCGGCACGGTCGCGCCATCCTCCACCGACTGCTGGAAATCGTAGATGGAAACGTAGTCGCCGAAGACTTCCTTCGTCCGCTCCTCACCCGCGATGAGGGGCGTGCCGGTGAAGGCGAGGAAGAGTGCTTTGGGCAGGGCCGCACGCATGTTGAGAGCCAGGGTGTCGTACTGGCTGCGATGCGCCTCGTCGGTCAGAACGATCACGTCGGGCCGGTCGCACAGCATCTCGGGGGTCTGAAACTTGTGGATCAGAGTGAAGACGTAGCGATGATTCCCGCGCAGCAATTCACGCAGGTGCGCGCTGCTCGACGCATGGCACTCGTCGCCCTCGGCCTCGCTCACCGCGCCACAGGCCTTGAACGTCTTGGCGATCTGGTCGTCCAGCTCCACGCGATCGGTCGCCACGACGAACGTCCAATTCCCCGCCACCTTCCGCAGAACCTTTTGGGCGAAGAACACCATCGAGAAGCTCTTGCCGCTCCCCTGCGTCTGCCAGAACACGCCACCGCGGCCATGCCCAGCCTCACGCGCCGCCAGCATGGAAGCGATGGCGTTGTTGACGCCGAGGAACTGATGGTTCTGGCCGATGATCTTCGTAAGGCCCGCCTTGTGCTCGGAGAAGACGGTGAAGTTCTCCACCAGATCGAGCAGCCGCCCCTTGGCGCACGTCCCGCGGATCATCACCTCCAGAGAGACCCGACGCGGCTCGTCCTCACGCTCGATGCGCTTCCACTCGAAGAACCGTTCCCAGTCCGCGGTCAGCGATCCGACGCGGCTCTCGGTCCCGTTCGAAGCGATCATCAGGGCGTTGAAGACGAACAGCGCAGGAATCCCGTTCTGCGGGTGCTTGTAGCTCGTCAGGTTCTCGTCGAAGGCCGCGCGCGCCGGCACACCAGGCTTCTTTAACTCGATGACCACGAGAGGCAGGCCGTTGATGAACCCCACCAGATCAGGCCGGCACGTGAAGAGCCCGCCGATGACACTGAGCTGGCTGACGAGCAGGAAGTCGTTGTTGGCAGGGGTCTCCCAATCGATCACCCGCAGCCGCTCTGTTTTCTGCCCGCCGTGTTCCACATCCGGCACCGAGACCAAGAGACCGTCCTTGAGATGCAGATAGACCTCGCGATTCGCCCCCGCGAGAGGCATCGCCGAACGATCGCGGCTCAGCTCATCAACAGCAGCACTGATCGCCTCCGCAGGCAGCCCGGGATTCAGCCGCTCCAGCGCCAAACGCAACCGGGACACGAGGACAACATCGCCCTTCGTCTCCCGCTGCAACGTCCCCTTCGGCCCGAGCACCTCATCCGACGCCGACACCGTCGCCCAGCCAAGCTCCCCAAACAGCGCCACCGCCGGCCGCTCAACGAGCTGATCCTCGGTGAAGGCATGAGGGCTCATTTGAGAACGTAGCTTCCATGCTTCGGCGTGCCGATCCGTTTCACCAGCCCAGCCTTCAACAGCGGACGCAGGAGGTCCATGGCCCCCTGCCTGGACACCTTGAGGGTCGCCCAGATCTCGGCCGGAGTCATGCCCCCACTCTTCCCCAGCGCTTTCAGAAGGGCCTCCTGACGAGGCCGCAGAACCACGCGCTCGCGCGACGCCGCGACCGCAAACTGCCCCATCCGCTCCCAAACGCGCTTCAAGGTTTGCTCCAGTCCTTCCGCGCAGTATTCCAGCCACGAGGTCAGATCGTCGCCCTCGTTCCTTGTGGCCTCGAGTGCGGCGTAGTAGCGGGGACGGTCTTCCCAATAGAACTCATCGACGGCGAAGATGTGATGTGAGTCAAATCCCCGCCGGTAGAGCTCCCACAGGGCGAGGGCCCGTCCGGTGCGTCCGTTGCCGTCCGCGAAGGGATGGATGGACTCGAAGCGATGATGAAGGATCGCCGAGCTGAGGACGGGAGAGAGTCCCGGCGCCTCCTTGTTCCACCACTCCAACAGTTCGAACATCAGGCCCGACACATCTCCAGGCGGAGGCGGAACGAACTGGCCTACGCGCACCCGGATGGTCCGGTATCGCCCGGCCTCGCCCTGGTCCATCACCTTCCCGGCAATGATGCGGTGCAGACGGAAGATGCTTTCGTGGCTGAGCTTCTTCACGTTCGACTGCTTCTCAACATGCCGGAGCGCCGCGAAGTAGTTCAGGACTTCCCGGCGCGCCTGAGCGGACGCCGTCACCTCCGAACCCTCCTCCAGGGCGCGAACCTCGGCGAGGGTGAGCGGGTTACCTTCGATGGCGGTGGAACTGTAGGTATTCCTTGCCCGCGTGTCCTTCTGCAACGCGGGAATCCACGGCACCTGCACGGCCGCGCCCTGGATCCGCTCGCGCAAGGCGGCAATGCTCTCGACGCGCCCGAGAAGGGCGCTGGTGATGCGGAAGTGCGGCTCGTAACTCACGCGCCGCAGTCTGCCGATAAGTCAAGCGTGAGTCAAGCGTGAGTCAAGTATCAGTCAAGCTTTCGACGCGCTGCTCGTCGCCGTGTAGTCAGCGAGGCCGGCTACCCGCGAGGGTCCTTTTTTAAAACCTGCGCTGGCAAATGGTCACGCGACCTGCGGAACGGAGAACTCCTGATCGTTGCCGCGTTTCGGCAGAGCCGTTTCGACCACGACCTTCGTAACCGTCACCGCGAAGCTGACGCCCTCGGTTGGGCGACGAGGCAAGTCCTTGACCGGCGCGGCGACAGGGCTTTCTTGGACGACCACGGTAGCGGCCGTCCATCCGTCAACCAACTCTGAAGTGGTGCTGGCGAAAATGCCCTGCACGTCGCGGCTGAAGTCTTCGAGCGAACTGGCCATCATGGCCGAGTCGTTCAAGACCAGACGATACGCGTTTCGGAAGTTGGCGAGTGCTTCGGCGCCAGTGGCGCCGGATGCGGCGACTCCGCCGGGGTTCACGCCCGACATCCACCACTCGCCCGCCTCCAGCGCCAGCACGCCGCGACCGTGGGTGTTGACCTCCGCCACAAAGCCTCGGCCCATCACCAGATCATTGAAATCGAATATCAGCGGAAGCACGTTTCGGAGTCTCGATGCTCAAGCATAGGCCAGAGGTCGGACACCCATACCTCAGGCTCGCTCGGCCGGCCCGTCCTCAGCATACGAAGCCTTCGCCTGCTTCAGGATGCGGACTCCGCCGCGGACCACCAGGGCGCACACCGCGGCGCCGATGACGAGGTCGGGCCAGGCTGCGCCTGTGACCATGACCAGGAGGCCGGCGACCATCACGCCGACGTTGACCTGGACATCCGTGGTGGAAAAGATCCAGCTCGCGCGCATGTGAATCTCGCCGTGGCGGTGCTTGCGGAGGAGGACAACGCAGGCGGCGTTGGCGACGAGGGCCAGAGCCGAGATCAGAATCATCAGCAGGGACATGGGCTCGCTGCCGCCCACCGCGCGGCGCGCAATCTCGAAGGCCAGGCCCGCCGCCAGAGCCAACTGGATGACACCGCTCACCGCGGCCGCGTGCGTCTTGCGCCGCGTGGTGGAACCCACGGCAAGCAGCGCGACGGTGTAGACCCCGGCGTCAGCCAGCATGTCCAGAGAATCGGCGATGAGCCCCGCCGACTGCGCAACCCACCCGGCCGCCAGCTCAACGACGAACATGGCCGCGTTGATGGCGAGCAGGAGCACCAACGTCCGCGTTTCGACTTTCTCGGCAGCGCTCATTTCTTAGCACCCTCGTCGCGAACGTTACGCCGACGTCGGGCCACCCGCGAGCGGCGCTCGGTCGACCACCGCGCGGCTCTCAAGGCGAGATGTTCGGCTCTTTGGCGAGTTTGAGGAGATAGGCGTTGTCCGGTTCGGACTTAAGCCCACGCCTAACCAGATCACTCGCCCTAGCATGCTCACCGAGGCGTAAAGCCAGCCATGCCATCTGACTGATGTCGTCACCGGCAGCCTCGCTCAATCGACGGTTCATCACCGTGAGGAGCTCCTCACCAAGAGATCGCTTCTCGTCGCTCCCCGCCCCCAGCCTCTGCTTTCGAAGCAGGTCGTTCAGCAGCCGCGCGGTATTCGACAGGTCCGAGAACGGCACAGAGGCGATCTTCGCCCTCTGCACGAAGGCGTGAACATCTCCAAGAAGATCGTTGGTCTTGAAACAGCAGTGGGCCAGGCTCCTCCAAGCCTCGGCCGCGACAGGGCTAGTGGAATCTTGCTCGAGGTATCGCCTCAGTTCCGCCTTCGCCTTCTCGAAGCCCTCAACGGTATCGGCCTCCATGTGCAACCGGGCGAGCGAAAGCCATGCCGGCGGGAAATGCCGGCCAATCATCTCCACGATGGGCGCGTACTTCTCGAAGGTCTCCCCCTTCTCGATTTGGCGAGCAATACTCCCCAAGAAGTAGTCGATACGCTTGGCGAGACTGAAGTGCACTTCGCCGCGGTTGACCGTACCGAGCATCTGGAGCAACTCAGCGTCGGACTTGATTGCAGCCTGGAAAGGGCTGACATTGAGCTTCTTGCGACCAAACAGGAGCGCAACCAGCGGGAGTTCGATGAAGTCGAGGCCCTCGATCGAACGCTGTCGCTCCGCCAAGGAGTACTGGAGCAGCATGTCGACCGCGCGCTCCACTTCCGCCGTCGCTCCCACGGATTTCTGGAGGACAGCCTCAAGGGCCACGCGGGGCACTGCCGAGTTCCACGCCGCGAGAGTCATAAACGCCCTTTGAGCACAGGGAGTCAACGAGGCGTAGGTCCGCTCGAACAGAGCAGTCAGGATCTCCTCCCTCCCTGCGACTAATCGTTCGATACGCCCTGCCCGCTTCTCCTTCGCTACCTCGCCGAGCAGGATCTTGATGACATAGGGGTGGCCTTCTGCCTCATTGATCAAGTCGGCCACATAGGAAGCGCTCAACAGATGCGTAATGGACAGGTGTTCCGCTGTCACCTTGACGAGTTCACGAGCCTCCTCGTCCGTCATGCCACCAACTTCGACAGGATAGTCCCCCTTGAAGTCACGCAGCCGCGTGGTGATGAGCACCTTGTTGGGCAGGCGAACATGGGCGTCAATCCATGCAAAGAGTTCTTCAGGGTTCTGGGTTGTCTCAAAGTTGTCGAAGACGAAGAGAGAGGGCCCGACGTCGCTCTTCTGCAATTGCGCTTCGAAGTACTCCCGACATCGAAAGCCCGCCTCCTTGATCCGGTCTGGATCGACCAGGGCAACATAGAGGCGGCTCACCTCCTCGGGGGAAAGCACATGCGGCTTTACCTGCTTGGGACCCGTGAACTGGAGGTCTACGTCGCGCGCGCTGAACCAAACTAGGACGCCGAACCGCGACCCTTCGGCCACTTGGGTGAGCACTTTGAGAGCCACAGAAGTCTTGCCCATTCCCCCACGGCCGAGCAAAGTGACGACCGGATGGCGATCATTCTCGATGAGTCTCCTGATTTCGGCCTCAAGGGACGGACGGGAGATGTAGTCAGAGGGCAGGTGGGGTGCGTTGGAGAAGCAGTTACCCAACTGCTCCAGTTCACCAAGACCCTGCGTCTCGCTTTGAGGTAGCGCGCCGGGCGGCGTCAGGTGCTCCGAGCCGTTTCCTTCCTTCTTGTTGTCGGTCGCGTAGGACAGACATTCGTAGACGCGCTTGCCGAAGCTGCCGTTGGGAAAGAAGAAGTCGCTTAGGTCAGCGTCGGACATCAGGAACGGCACGAGGCGCGGCAAACCGGCGAAGAGATACACGCCATCTGGGTATGACTTATCCGTGGCGCGCTTGAGGTGTTCAAAGACCTCCATCCGCTCCGTGATGGGAGTGACCCTGTACTTGCCTGAGAGGTTGCGGTAGAGGTACGCCCAGGGCCGCTTGAACAGGGAATGATTGTCATGGAAGAGGTTGATGCTCCGCAGAAGGCACTGTGCGGCGACGCGGACCTTGCCCGGCATCGTCGCCCCGTGCCCTCGTGTCTTGTTTCGGAGAATGGCAAAGAGAGCAAACCACCGTTGCATCGGAGCCAGCGTGGGGATGGCTTCCGCGTCAATGCCGAGCGCATCCAAGCACTCCTTCAGAGAGGCAACCGCTTCGAACTGCCATGTGCCAGCGCCCCTAAGGTCGGTCAGTTCGGATTTCTCCACTCCAAGGTCTGTCAGAAGGAACTGCGAGGCCGGGCCCATGAGCGCGTCGTCCAGTGCCATTGACCATGGACCCAGCCCATCAGCTTTCAGAATCTTGTGTTCCAGCCGGTACCGATGCCGCTCGGGGTCGTTGGCGAGCGATCCGATCACGCCAAGAACAGTCGTCTTGAGCAGAGCCTCGCCCATCAGCAAGAGGGCATAGAAATAGGTGAAATCGGAGTCTTGTTTAGCGGCATCAAGCCGTCGCTGAATCTGGGATATCGCTGCGTGAGGCATGGTCAGGATGCCCTCGATAGTAGGCGCGGAAGTAGGAAGTCACGGGTTCGGCGGAGGTTTTGGATCTGGCCCTTTAGCGTGATGATCTGCTGCGACATTGGCTCGAGCACTAGACGTGCCTTAGCACGCAGGTTAGCGGGCGGCCATGGGATTTGGATCGTCTTGATATGCATGTCGCCCAAGTGGGCCACGGTTGTGCCCACGATGGAGTTGTTCCAGGTCTGAATCGGCAACTCCATTGCGAGGAACAAGTGGAAGTTCCCTATCTCGCCACGTGAGTGAAACTTCGCAACACGCTGATTCTGGAGCGCAGGACCGCTGGACCAGATGCACATGTGGAACTCTCCATCCATGCCCACAAGAATGTCTCCATTCCTCACGTGGTACTTCGATTCAGCGGGCTCATTGGTGAAAGTGGTTATCGAGGCCTCGATTAGGTCGCGGATGCGGATGACCGGCACGCCCAGGCCCGTCGTGTTGAAGCCTTTGGATTGAAATGGAAAGCCGTACGTAACGTCCGCCACATCCTTCAGGGCCTTCACTTCCCAGCCCTTGGGAATATCGCCGACCGAGGAGGGGTCCCGCGAAATGTCCTCGTGGCCGGGGAAGCGGAAATGGACGAACCACTCGCGGTAGAGGGTGCGGGCCATCGTCTCCAGAATTCGGATGCGCCGCTGGCTGTTCTCGATCAGCTCGTCGTAGGCCGATAGGATGCCGGCCACGCGGTCTTGGACTGCGCGAGGCGGCAGCGCAACCTCCAGTTCACGCGCCGCGCCTACATTGAAGTGCTGCTGGGCGGCGCCTACGAGGTTCCCTGCGACAGATGCGACGCCCCAGGCCGAGTTGAAGATCGCTGCTAGGTAGTAAGGATTCAGGTCCTTCGAGGGCGTGATGACAACCAGATCAGCGCAGTTGAGCTCAGGGAACCTGTCCGGGATCACGCATGCGGTGCCGGGATAACCTGTTCGCACAACTGCTACATCGCCCGGACGCAGCGCAGATTTCCGCAGCTTCTCGTGGAAGGGGGGCGGAATGAACTTGATGTCGTCGAGGTCAAGGCGAAATGCCGCAATGTTCTGTGAGCGGAGAAAAGGAACGCCGGTCGAGGAGTAGCTGTCCGCCATCGGCCCAACGTGACCGACGGTGATGCGATCGCAGACGTCCTTCAGCTTGACCCTCCGCCCGGCGCCCGCGACCATTGTCAGGCTTCCAGAATCTCCGCCACATTGGCGGCGATGATTCGTTCGAGCTCGTGTGCCTTCGCGTTGAGAGCTTCTAGTTCCTCGTCCAGAGCCTCCAATTGAGCCTTGAAGTCCTCGTCGCTCACTGCCTCGCCCGCGGCCACGCCTACGTAGCGTCCCGGATTGAGTGACCAGCCCTGGGCCTCGATCTCCTTGAGCGTCGCGGCTTTGCACAAGCCGGCCACGTCGGCGTACTTCGGCTTCTTGCTGAAGACTTCCTTCACCTTCGCCTCGGCCTCATCACCGCCGAGCGTGAAGTCGAGATCCTCGTCGCGATAAAGGCGGACCAGGTTGGCGATGAAGCCGATCTGCGCGGGCGTCCATTCGCGGTGGGCGCGGTCGATCTGGCGGTAGATGTGGCGAGCGTCGATGAACAGGACCGTGTCTCTGCGCTTCGTCTCCGCCTTGCCCCGGGCATTGTCAAGGAACCAGAGCGTGCACGGCAGCGTCACCGTGTAGAACATGTTCGGGCCGACCGCAACCATCACGTCGACGGCGCGGGCTTCGACGAGCTGCTTGCGGAGGTCCTGCTCGGAACTGCGGGCGTCCGAGGCTGAGTTCGCCATCACGAAGCCGGCGCGGCCCTTGGGGTTCAGGGCGGAATAGAAGAGTTGGATCCACAGGTAGTTGCCGTTGTCGGTGCGCGGCAGGCCGAAGGGATAGCGGCGACCCGGGCCGACCGAGTCTTTCAGCCGCTCCTTGTCCACCGCGTTGACGTTGAACGGCGGATTGGCGAGGACGAAGTCGAAGCGGCCGGTGGCTTCGTGCGGGTCGTCGTAGTAGCTGTTGACCTGGCCGCCGTGCTTGATGTCGCCCTCCAGGCCGTGCACCGCGAGGTTCATGCGGCATAGACGTCCGGTCTCGTCGGTTTTCTCGACACCGTGGATGGAGAGTTCGGAGCTTGGGTTCTTCTTGTGCTCCGACACGAAGCGCGCGGAGGAGACGAACATGCCGCCCGAGCCGCACGCGGGGTCGAGGATGGCGCCGTGATACGGCTCGATGACTTCGGTGAGGAGCCGGACGATGGACGAGGGCGTGTAGAACTCCCCGCCGCCCTGGCCCTCGGTCATGGCGAACTCGCCGAGGAAGTATTCGTAGATGCGGCCGAAGGCGTCGTAGTCGAGGGTGGCGGGGATCTCGGAGATCTTCTTCAGCAGCTCCTTGAGGAGGGTGGAGGTGAAGAGGTTGTAGGTCTTGGGGAGGACGCCCGCGAGTTTCGCGTTGTGCTTCTCGATGTCGCGCATCGCCTCGTTGACCTTGGCGCCGATGTTCGCGGCCTCGGGCAGGTTGAGGAGGTGGTCGAAGCGGGCGTTGGGGGTGAGGTAGAGGATGTTCTCCGCGTCGTAGGCGGCGGGGTCATCGACGCGGGAGCCTCGGCGGGATGAGGCGCTGGCTTTCTCGAGCTTGGCGCGCTGCTTGGCGAACCGGACGTCGGCGAAGCGGAGGAAGATGAGGCCGAGGATAGGGCCCGAGTATTCGGCGGCTTTCAGGCCGGAGTTGGCGCGGAACTGGTCGGCGGCGTCCCACAGGCGCTTTTCGAGCGTGGCGGTGGCGGGGTCTTTTTCGGCGGGGGCGATCCACTGCATTGGGTATTCGGTCGGTAGCTACAGGTGGGCGAGCGTAGCAGAGGACGCGGCGGGGGGACGCCGAGGTCGCGCGGGCGGCGCGTGGCTACCCGGGCGGAGGCCAAAGCACCGTTCCTGAACGCAGGGTGCTTCGGCCGGAACGTCCACCACGCGGGGCGCGGCGGCTTCGCGCGAGATGGGCGAGGCGGTGAGGACGGAGCCCGTCGCGATAGCCCATCGGTGTTCGCGCTAGCGTGAGAACTCGTCGCGGGGATCGAGGTCGCGGTTCACATCGCCCGGACCGCGGACGTGGAGACGCCCCTGGGCGACGAGCGCCATGAGCTCATTCCTTTCCGTTTCTCCAAAGCGCGGGTCCAGGACATCGGCCGCTTTCTGCGCGGATACCGGCTCGCGGGACGCGATCACGATGCCCCCGGGGAAGGTGAGAACCTCGGGGAAGACGGCGGCGAGAGTGCGAAGCACCCGCGGCGTCGGGGCCCAGGCCACGAGCATTCCCTGTTCGGCCAGCCGGTCGCGGCAAATCTCGAAGAACTCCCGCGAGTAGATGTTGCCGCTCCAGGCCACGAACGGGTAGAGGGCGTCGATCTCGATGACGTCGAAGCGCTCGTCGCGCATGGCCAGGCCGTGCCGGCCGTCGCCCATGCGCAGTTCGAGGCGTGAATCGGAAAGCAGGGCGGCCAGGGTGTCGAACTCGTTCCGGCCGCGCAGGGCTTCGAGGGCGGGCTTTTGCGGCGGCGCGATTTCGTACACCACCACCCTTTCCACGTCGATCCGCCCCAGGGCGGCCCATGCGGTGTTGCCGGACCCCAGGCCGATGATGGCGATCCTTCGCGGATGGGGATGAAAGAGAAGCGGGAGGGCCCCAAGCTCGGTCTGGACCCCGCCGTAGGGCAGACGGGAATGGCCGAAGCCGTTCACGGAGACGCGGTAGGCGCCTCGGGCGCTCCGGGTCAGGGCCACCACGCTCGACGCGTCCTCCTCGATGATGGAGCGCGGGTCGGCGCGGCCGTGGAGGCGCTGCCAGAGCGACGTATTGCCCGGCATCACGAGAACCAGGGTCACGAGCGCGGCCGCGGGAGCCGCGAAGAGGGCCCGCCCG
This sequence comes from Vicinamibacteria bacterium, assembly GCA_031412915.1. GTDB lineage: Bacteria > Acidobacteriota > Vicinamibacteria > Fen-336 > JAGNNV01 > JAGNNV01. The sequence goes on from JANODX010000011.1 coordinate 47,283, forward strand.
AAACGCCTCAGGCCCAGGAGCGCGAAGGCGAGGGCGAGCAGCCCGAGGATGCGCAGCGTGCCCGAGGTGCCGAGGGCGTCGAAGGCGAGGAGGCCCACTACCAGGCTGCCGGCCAGAGAGCCGACGATGTTGGCGGCCTGGAGCATCCCCACGCGGCGCGGACTCTCGCGGGCGCTCGTCTGCACCGCTCGCTGCAGGGCCGGGAAGGCCATCCCCATGGCCACGGTCGGGATCAGGAACAGGAAGGAGGGGACCAGGAAGTAGAGGGCCAGGGTCAAAGGATCCGCCCCCGGCCCGAGTCGGCCCCTGTACTCGCGCATCGACTCCACCAGCGCGGCCATGAGCGGCCATCGGGCCGGGGCCATGGCAAGGAAGAGGATGGCTCCAAGCGCCCAGGCCCCGATGAGGCTTTCGAGCATCAGAAAGGTGGCGAGGGGAGAGCCGCGAAGGTCATGGCGGCCGATGAGCGTGCCGAGGGCGATGCCGAGAAGATACAGGCCGAGGACGGTGCCGAAGGTGTAGGCCGTGCTCTTGAGCGCCACCTCGACCACCCGGAACCACACCATTTCGAGGCCAAGGGCCAGGAAGCCGCTGGTCGCATACAGGATCAGCCAGAACCCGAGCGGATCGCGGGAGGGCGGAACCAGGGGCGATTGGGCGGCGTCGGGGACGCGGAGGTCCGATGCGCCGCGCGCCAGGAGGAGCGCCATCAGCGCCACCGCGGCGTTGAGCGCGGCGGCGGCGAACGAGGCGCCCATCACCGAGCTGTAGCGCAGGAGAAGCCACGGCGTCGAAAGCGCGCCCAGTCCCGCTCCCAGCACATTGACGCCATACAGCCACGCGATGGTGCGGGGGGCGGTGGCCTCGTCATCGACGCAGGCCCGCACCAGAAGAGGAAGGGACAACCCCATCGCGAAGGTCGGGGGGAAGAGCGCCGCGATCTCGACCAGGGCGGCGAGGGGCAGGCTCGAGAACAAGCGGGGAAAGGAGGCGAAGAGAACGTCGTAGTACAACCACACGCTCAAAGCGCCGAAGACCGCGAGGAAGGTCTCCGCCCCCGCGAAGGCGAGCAAGGCCCGGCGAGGGGACAGGCGTCTGGCCAGCCGCCCTCCCGCCTCCGATCCGACGCCCAGGCCCAGCATGAAGGCGGCCACGATCACCGACACCGAGACCACCCCGACGCCGCTCGCCAGGGCCAGGAGCCGCTGCCAGATCACCTGGTAGACGAGGCTCGACAGGCCGCTCAGAACGAAGAGAAGCGCCGCCCACCGGGCGATCTTCAAGGTGTCGGCCTGCGCACGGGGGTCAGGGGCGAATCGTGGCCTGGAGAGGGCGAGAGGGCGCGGTTTGGGCGGTCAGGACTTCGGCGTCGGGGCTTTCATACGGTACAGTTTCGTCGCGGTCCGGACGTAGAGACTCTCCGCATCGACGGCCGGGCTGGCGAGGCTCATTTCGCCCAGGCTGTTCCTGGAGACTTCCTTGTACTCATCGCCCGCTTCCACCACGTAAGTGTCGCCGTCTTCGCTGAGGAGGTAGATCCTCCCTCCGCTCGCGACCGGAGAGCTCGAGAAGGTGGCGCTGCCCGTTCCCACCCGCGCCTTGTAGATCTCCTTGCCCGTCTTCGCGTCCGCCACCTGGATGATGCCGTTGTCGTTGACCGCATGGATCCGGCCGCGGTAGAGCAGCGGCGAAGAGGTGTACGCGGAGAAACGGGGCAGGAACCAGCTCACGAACTCGTTCAGCGGCGCGCCCTTGGCGGTGGTGAGGTCGCCCTTGGCCCCCGGCTTGACCGCGAACAGCGGACGGTTGGTCTCACCCTGCGAGCCGGATCCCACGAAGAGCAGACCGTCGCCCGCGATGGGGCTGGGCGTCGCCTGGGTCATGCCCCCGAGCCGCCAGATCTCCGTGCCGTCCATGCCGTAGCTGATGACCAGACCCTTGCCTACGGTGACGATCTCGGTGCGGGCTCCGTTCTCCCAGATGAAGGGCGTGGCCCACCCCGATTGCATGGGGGCCGTGAAGCCGCTTCGGCTGGTCTTCCAGATCTCGTTGCCGGTCTTTGCGTCGAGGGCCACCAGGAAGGACTCCGCTTCGTTGTCGTGCATCTGATACACCCGCCCGCCGTGGACGATCGGCGACGAGGCCGTGCCGAAGTCGAGATAGATGGGCTGGGCGGGCCAGGTCTTCTTCCAGAGGAGGGAGCCCTTCAGGGAGTAACAATAGAGGCCCACGTTACCGCCGAACGACGCGTAGAGGCGCTCCCCGTCGGTGGCGGGGGTTTCCGAGGCGTAGGTGTTCTTGCGATGGCGGCCGCCCGGCGGCAGGCCCTTGTGCGCCTCGTGCCTCCAGGCGAGCTTGCCCGTCCTCGTGTCCAGGGCGAACACCTGGTAACTGACCTGCTCGGCCTCCTTCGTGAGTTCGATGTCGCGCGCGACCACGCGCTTTCCCACCTCCTCCTCCGAGAGGCCCTGCTTGCTCAACTCGGCGGCGTAGTCGTTGCCGAAGATGCCGGTGGAGGGAGCCTTGAAGCGGCCCGCGTTCACCGCGGAGGTCACGAACACGAGGTCCTTCCACACGATGGGCGAGGACCAGCCGCGGCCGGGCACCTCGACGACCCAGGCGACGTTGTCCTTCGCCGACCACTGGGTCGGAAGGGTCGAACCGTCGGCGACGCCTCCCGCACTCCCCCCGCGAAACTGAGGCCAGTTGACCGGGGTGGCGGCGAAAGCCGCGGCGGCCGACAGGGCGAGCGAGCCGGTAAGAAGCAGGGCGGGATGTTTCATGGTCCGACATTGTCTGTCGAACCGCCGGGAGCTCGCAAGCAGGGGGTGTGCGTCATGGATGTGGGATGAGTGGCGTAGTCCAGCAAAGAGGGGGTGGATCTGATGTAGTCGTCCTATCCGCGGCCTGGACGGGCCGCGGAAAGGGCTGAGTTATCCAGGGTGGAGCGAGGTCGGACGACGAGGAGGATTGCAGACGCCGGGGTTTTGAGCGCGAGTCGCGAGTGTCCGTTTCGCGTCCTTTGCGCTCAAGAAGCCGAGTAAGGAAGACACGATTCCGAAGTTCTGCAAGGAAAGTCTGACGCAGGAGGCGGCCCCGGCGTCGCAGCCCTCCTCGCTGTTCGGCCTCGCGGGCAACCACAGTAACGCCTGGCGAAACTCATGCGGGAGGCCAGGGACACCGACGTGTGGGCATTCGTGAAGCCCCAGGACATAGCCGACGCGCTGCCCCTCCTCGCTAGAACGCGGAGGCGACGGGGGCCCATCCCTATTGCCCAGCGGTTAGCATCCGCCACTCATGGTTCCCGGCCTGGACGACGTCACTCTGAACCTCGGTGCCGGCGCACGGTCCGGCTTGTCCGTCATCCTCGCCCTGATGATGTTCAGCGTGGGCCTGGGCCTGAGCCTGGACGATTTTCGGCGGGTCCTGGGACGCCCTCGGATCATCCTGTTCGGAACAGCACTTCAGGTCCTCGCCCTGCCCGCGCTTACCTTCCTCCTCACCTTCGCGATCGCGCCCACCGCCAGCATCGCTCTGGGGATGATGGTGGTGGCCGCATGCCCGGGCGGCAATGCGTCAAACGTCCTCACCCGGGCCGCGGGCGGGGATGTGGCGCTTTCCGTTTCGTTGACCGCTCTTTCGAGCGCCCTCGCGGTTCTCACCACGCCCTTCAACATCGTCTTCTGGGCTGGGCTCCATCCTCGAACCGCTCACCTGCTGACCGCAATCGGCGTCGATCGGAGCGACTTCCTTTCCGAAACGGCCCTGACCCTCGGCCTGCCCCTCCTGGCCGGGCTCCTTCTCGCCGAGCGAGGCGCGGCGGTCGCGGCTCGCATCCGCCGCCCTCTCCATACCCTTTCGCTTCTGGCGCTCGGCGGATTCATCGTCGGCGCGTTGATCACAAACGGCAGCCCCCTGGCCACCGCGGGGTGGTTCATCTTCCCCGTGCTCGTGATTCAGGACGCGATGGCGCTGGCCCTTGGATACTTCGCGGCCCGAGCCGCCGGCCTGCCGGATTCCGCCCGCCGCTCCTTCACGTTCGAGACGGGCATCCGGAACACGGGTCTCGGGCTGGTCATCCTGCTCGGCCACTTCAAGGGCCTCGGTGGCGCCGCCCTCATCACGGCGGGCTGGGGGGTGTGGCACCTCATATCCGGGGGGGCGCTGGCCGCCTGGTGGTCGCAGAGACCTCCCGCGATTTCCGCCCGTCCCGCCTCGACCCTTTCCATCACCACGGAGCCTTCGGCATGACCTGGGATTTGAAGATCGTGGGCGGACGCGTGGTTGATGGCACGGGGGCGCCCGCCTTCGCGGCGAACGTGGCGGTGGAGAATGGTCGAATCGCCGAGGTGGGGCCATGTCATGGCGCGGCTTCACTCATGATCGACGCGGACGGTGCGATCGTCACCCCCGGCTTCGTGGACATCCACACCCACTACGACGGCCAGGCGACCTGGGATCAGGACATGCTCCCCTCCGCCCAGCACGGCGTCACCACCGCGATCATGGGCAACTGCGGCGTCGGCTTCGCGCCGGTTCACGATGCCGACCACCAACGCCTCATCGGGCTGATGGAAGGCGTCGAGGACATTCCGGGTGCGGCCCTTGCCGAAGGCCTGCGCTGGGGCTGGCGAAGTTTCCCGGAGTACCTCGAGGCCCTCGACTCCATACCGCGGACCATGGACATCGGCGCCCAGCTTCCCCACGATGCGCTCCGCCTGCATGTCATGGGCGAACGCGGAGCGGCCCAGGAACCGGCGACCCCGAACGACATCACGGCCATGCGCGATCTGTGCCGCGAAGCGCTCGAGGCCGGCGCCATCGGCTTCTCCACCGGCCGTACGGACAATCATCGAACCGCCGAAGGCAAGTGGACCCCCTCGTCGGAATCGGGCATCGCCGAACTTCAAGGCATCGCCTCCGCCTTCGACGGCCTCGGCCACGGAGTCATCCAGGCCGTGTCCGATTTCGACATGCTGCGCGATCCCGCCCGCTTCGACGCGGAGTTCGACGTACTGGAGGCGATGGCCGCGGCCGCGGGCGGGCGGGCAATGTCGATTTCGCTCATGGAACGCGATCAGGCGCCGAACCAGTGGCGCTCCATACTGAACCGAGCCACCGCCGCGAGCGCCCGGGGCACGAACATCAGGGTGCAGGTCGCGGCGCGTCCCATCGGGCTGCTCCTGGGGCTGGATGCGACGTTTCAGCCCTTCATGGGATTCCCGACCTACAAAGCCATGGCCCACCTGCCCCTGAATGAGCGAGCGCGGAAACTGACCGAGCCCGGGATCAGGTCGCGACTGCTCTCTGAGAAATCCGACCGAATGGCGGGAGACGGCTCGCCCATCCCGCCTCTGGCCGATCTGCTCCTCGCTCAAATCGGCCTGCTGAGCCGCCGGCTGTTTCCCCTGGGTGCAACTCCCGACTACGAACCGCTTCCGGAGTCCTCGCTGTTCGCGACGGCCGCGGCCAGGGGCCTCTCACCGCTCGAAGCCATTCTCGATGCGCTCGTCGCGGACGACGGACAGGCACTCATCTACTTCCCTCTTTTCAACTACCACGGCGGGGATCTCGAGCACCTTCGCGAGATGATCGAGCATCCCCTGGCTCTGTCGGGTCTGGGCGACGGCGGAGCCCATGTGGGCACCACGTGCGACGCCAGTTTTCCCACGACCATGCTCGCCCACTGGACTCGCGACCGTCGCCGCGGGCCGAAGCTGCCGATCGAGAGGGTGGTTTCGATGCTGACCCGTGGCAACGCGGACTTCCTCGGGCTTCACGACCGCGGCCGAATCGCCGTGGGTCTGAAGGCAGACCTCAACGTCATCGACCTCGCGGAACTCCGCCTCCAGGCCCCCCGCCTCACCCGCGACCTTCCCGCCGGGGGCAAGCGTTTCCTGCAGGCGGCGCGCGGCTACCGCGCCACGGTCGTGTCGGGGGCGGTGACCTTGAAGAACGACCAACTGACCGGCGAACGTCCGGGGCGGGTGATCCGTGCTCGGGCTTGACGCGCTGCCGTAACCACGGTCAGGGACACAGTGGTAATCTTCCGTCAAATCCCGCTTCCGGCCTCTGACCGGTGGCGCAAACAGGGCGAAGTTGAGCCGACGCGGAGCCTCTTACGCCGTTCCAAAGTGCCTATTAGGAGTAGAAACATGCGTGACAATCGGAGCAGGATCACAGCCGTCGCAGTGTGCGCCCTGCTGACTTTCCTGGTCGGGCGTTCTGCGAACGCCCAGACCGGCGGCAACGGATCGATCACCGGCAAGGTTGTCGATGTTCAGGGCGCCGTGCTCCCAGGGGTGACCATCACGGCCTCGGGCGGGGCCGCCAAGGGCCCGCGCACCGCGACCACCGACGCGACCGGCGCGTACCGCCTGGCCGATCTGTCCGCGGGAACCTATGCGGTGACCATCGAGCTCTCGGGCTTCGGTAAAGAGGAGCGACTCGCGGTTGTGGTCCCGGCCGGAGGCAACGTCACCGTCGATGCCACCCTCCATCTCGGCAATCTCTCCGAGGAAGTCACGGTGACGGCACAGCGTCGCGAGACCAATATCCAGACCACGGCCGTCGCGATCAGCGCCTACTCGGGCGACACCCTCGCCGAAGAGAAGATCTTCACCGTCACCGACCTCGCCAACAACGTCCCCGCGTTCTCGCTCACCGCGGGCACCCCCCTCGACGTCGAACTCAATGTTCGCGGGGTCACGAACACCCGCCTCGATTCCCCGACCGCGGACCCTTCGGTGGGAACGTTCCTCGACGGTGTCTACATGGGCCGCACCGGCGACCTCAATTTCGACTTCTACGACCTCGAGCGCATCGAGGTGATCCGCGGACCCCAGGGCGTGCTGCTCGGGAAGAACGTGGTCGGAGGCGCCCTCTCCATCGTGACCGCGAAGCCGCAGTTCGTGAAGTCGGGCGACCTGCTCCTCTCCTACGGAAACTACAACTCGCTTCTCACTTCCGGCTATTTCACCAACCGCCTCTCCGACTCGGTGGCCGGTCGCTTCTCCTTCAATGGTCGCAAGCACGACGGCTACGCCGTGGACGTCCTGCACAACCGTGAGGTGGAAAACCTCAACTCCGGCCAGGCCCGGGGTCAGCTTCTTTACGCTCCGAAAGAGTCGACCTGGACGGGGCGGCTGGTGGTCGACTACACCAAGGACTCCACCGACGGAATCAACGTGGTCGCGGTCGCGAGCTCGCAGGCCAATTGCGAGGCCACCTACCTGCGTACCAACTGCACGCGCCCCTGGAGCAACCTGCGCCGGTTCCTC
>JANODX010000012.1:0-20076 GCA_031412915.1 Vicinamibacteria bacterium
ACCCTTGTAAAACCATTCCGGCTGCTGGCCTTCGACACCGGGTTCCGGCTTTCCAGCCTCCGCGACCAAGGCAGCGGTCGAAGAAGGCATCGTTCCCGGCGGCGGCGTCGCTCTGCTCCGTGCCATCCCGGCCCTCGACAAGCTGATCGACGGCAAGAGCCTTTCTGAGGACCAGAAGGCAGGCGCCGCGATCATCCGTCGCGCGATCGAAGAGCCCATGCGCTGGATCGCCGTCAATGCCGGCAAGGAAGGCAGCATCGTGGTTGCCAAGGTTCGCGAGATGAAGACGGATGAGGGCTACAACGCCCGCACCGACAAGTACGAGAACCTGACCGAAGCCGGTGTCATCGATCCCGCGAAGGTGGTCCGTTTCGCCATCCAGAACGCGGCCTCGATCGCCGGACTCCTTCTCACGACCGAGGCCGTGGTGGCCGAGATCCCCGAGAAGAAGTCCGCCATGCCTGCGGGAGGCCCTGGTGGCCCCGGCGGCATGGGCATGGACGACTATTGATGTAACGCCGTAGGGGCGGGGCGTGCCCCGCCCGTCGTACCCCGAATCGCAGGGGCGGGGTATTCCCCGCCCCTGCGCAATTCGGCACGGGGTTCGGCCCGCAGCTCCGCGGGCGGGATGCCCAACGTTACGCAATTCGGAACGGGGTTCGGCCCGCAGGTCCGCGGGCGGGATGCCCCAACGTTACGTAATTCGGTACGAGGTTCGGCCCGCTGGTCCGCGGGCGGGCGCCCGGAGGTTCGCGGGCGGGGCATGCCCCGCCCCTACGTGATGGATTCAGGACCAATTCGGCGGCGATTCCGACTTAATCGGGGTCTGCTACGTAGAATGCTTTGAGGCCTTTCTCTTCAGAGGGACGGGCGGTCACCAGGAAACCCTTTAGAGCGCCAGAAAGACAAGAGAAACCGATGACATCCAGGTCCCGGGCAGTGGCGACGTTTTTCGCCGTGGCGATGGCCGCGACGCTCCTCGCCGCGTTCTTCCAGTCCCAGATCCGAAGGCCCCTCACCGCCGAGGCGCGTGCGACCGAGCCGGCCGCTCCCACGGCCACCCCGGCTCCGGGGGCGCCCCTCACCCTCGACACCTTTCGCAACATCGTCAAGTCCAAGAATGCCGGAGTGGTCAACATCACCACCTCCCAGAAGCCCAGGGCCGCGGGCCGAGGCCCTCGCCAGATGCCCTTTCCCTTCTTCCCCGACGAGGACCCCCTCGGCCCGGGCGAGCAGAATCAGCGCGCTGGGGGTTCCGGTTTCGTCATCGACGCCGACGGCACCATCCTGACCAATCGACATGTGGTGGACGAAGCCGACCAGATCAGCGTGACCCTGCTCTCGGGCAAGCGTTACGACGCCAAGGTCCTGGGCAAGGACTCGCGCACCGACGTGGCCGTCATCAAGATCGAGCCGAAAGAGCCTCTCACCGTCCTCGAACTCGGCGATTCCGAAGCCGCGGAAGTGGGCGAGTGGGTCATGGCCATCGGCAGTCCGTTCGGCTTTGGCAACAGCCTCAGCGTGGGCGTCGTCTCCGGCAAGGGACGCAACCTCACCCTCGGCCAGCAGGGCACGGGTGTCGACATGATCCAGACCGACGCCGCCATCAACCCCGGCAACTCCGGCGGTCCTCTCATGAACACCCGCGGCCAGGTCATCGGTATCAACACCCTCATCATCACCCAGGGTCTGGCCCAGAACGCGGGCGTCGGCTTCTCCGTTCCCATCAACGTGGCCAAGCCCATCATTCCCCAGCTCAAAGAGAAGGGCAAAGTGACCCGGGGGTGGCTGGGCGTTCAGATCCAGAGCGCGTCCGAGGATCTTGCCCTGACCTTCAAGCGCGATTCGGCCCAGGGGGTCCTGGTCACGGATGTCACCAAGGACTCGCCGGCCGAGAAAGCGGGCCTGCAGATCGAGGACTACATCTACGACGTCGATGGACGACTGGTCAAGGACAACACCAGCCTGACCTCCTACATCTCCGGTCTGAGCCCGGGAACCACGGTCACCTTGAAGCTGATCCGGGCGGGCGCTGAGAAATCCGTCAAAGTGACCCTGGGAACGTTCCCCGAGGCCACGCTTTCCTCCTCCCTCGCCGGACGGCTTGACGACACCGAGGAACCGGACGAGAAGCCCGCGGCCAATCTCGGCCTCAACCTTCAGACCCTGTCCCCCGCGCTGCGCGAGCGGATCGACCTTCCCGAGAGTGTGCGCGGAGTGGTGGTGCGTTCGGTCGAAGCGGGCGGAGCCGCCGAGCTTGCCGGTCTCACCCGCGGCGACGTCATCATCATGGTCTCGGGAGACGAAGTCGCCTCGGTCAAGGAGTTCAACGCCGCCATCCGGAAATCGACGCCGGCCAGGGTCGCACGCCTTCGCGTGAGACGTGGCGATTCAGTTCTGGTGGTTGCGCTTCGGCTCGACCGCTGACCAATGTAGGGGCGGCCCTTTTGGCCGCCGCCAGGAGGGAGTTCACGAATGTCAGACCCCATAGAAACCCAGCCCCCCGACTTTGAGTCCGGAGGTTTTTCTCAGTCGTCCCTGTCGGAGCTCCCCGCGGAGATCGCCATTCTCCCCCTGCGCGACACTGTCCTCTTTCCCGAAGCGGTGTTGCCCCTGGCCGTGGCTCGCGATGCTTCCGTAACCCTGGTCAACGACGCGGTGCGTCAGCAGCGCACCATCGGCGTCCTGACCCAGAAAGAAGCGGCGGTCGACGACCCCGTCGAGGCTGACCTTTTCTCCGTCGGCACCCTCACCCACATCCACAAGATGTTCAAGTTCCCCGACGGTACGCTGCGCCTGGTCGTGCAGGGCGTGGGCCGGTTCCGGGTTACCGAGATCACGCAGTATCGGCCGTACATCAAGGCGAGAGTCGAAGTCCTGAAGGACATCGATTCGGCGGACAAGCAGGTCGAAGTGAAAGCCCTCGCCCAGGCCGCGCTTTCGATGTTCCAGAAGGCGGTGGATCTCACCCCCAACCTGCCCGACGAACTCAAGAACATGGCCGCGCGAACCACCAATCCGAGCCATCTGGCCGACTTCATCGCGTCGTCCCTGCCTTCCCTCACCAGCGCCCAGCGGCAGGACCTGCTCGAAGTTCTTTCCGTCCACGAGCGGCTGGAGCGTGTCAATCGCCTCCTGGCCAAGGACCTCGAAGTGCTCGAAGTGGGCTCGAAGATCCAGAACCAGGTGAAGACCGAACTGCAGAAGAATCAGCGCGAGTACTACCTGCGCGAGCAGATGAAGGCCATCCAGAAGGAACTGGGCGACGGCGACGATCAGCAGCGCGAAATCTCCGAGCTGCGCGAGAAGATCGAAAAGGCCGAGATGAGCGAGGAAGCGAAGAAGGAATCCCTTCGCGAGCTCGACCGCCTCAGCCGCATGCCCCAGGCCGCCGCCGAGTACACGGTCACCCGCACCTACATCGATTGGCTGGTCAGCCTGCCCTGGAACAAGCGCACCGAAGCGGAGCTCGACATCCAGAAGGCGAAAGATGTCCTGGACGCTGATCACTACGGCCTGGAGAAGGTCAAGGACCGCATCCTCGAATACCTCGCGGTCAAGAAGATGAAGCCCGACGTCAAGGGCCCCATCCTCTGCTTCGTCGGTCCTCCTGGCGTGGGCAAGACCAGCCTCGGCAAGTCCATCGCCTCGGCCATGGGACGCAAATTCCACCGGATGTCTTTCGGGGGCATGCGCGACGAAGCCGAGATCCGCGGCCACCGAAGGACCTACATCGGCGCCCTTCCCGGTCAGATCATCCAGGGCCTGAGGCGCTGCGAAAGCAAGAACCCCGTGTTCGTCCTCGACGAAGTGGACAAGCTCGGCCACGATTTCCGGGGCGACCCCGCGGCCGCCTTGCTGGAAGTCCTCGACCCGGAGCAGAACAACAGTTTCAAGGATCACTACCTCGACGTGGCCTTCGACCTCTCCGAGATCGTCTTCATCACCACTGCCAACATCCTCGACACCATTCCCCCCGCCCTGCGCGACCGCATGGAAGTCATCCGCCTCGCCGGCTACACCGAGGAGGAGAAGCACCAGATCGTCCGCCGCCACATCATCCCGAAACAACTCGAGAACCACGGCCTGACCGTGGAGCAGATCGCCTTCGGCGACGACGCCATCACCAAGCTGATCCGCGAGTACACGCGGGAAGCCGGCCTGCGCAACGTCGAGCGCGAGACCGCGAGCATCATCCGCAAGGTGGCGAGGAAGCGCGCCGAAGGGGTCACCGAGATCATCGCCATCACTCCGGAAAAGGTGGAGGAGTTCCTGGGCGCGCCCTTCTTCGAGAAGGGCGAGATCGAGGAGCGGGCCCTCATTCCCGGCGTCGCTCTGGGCCTCTCCTGGACCCCCGCGGGCGGAGATGTTCTCTTCATCGAAGCCTCGCAGATGTGGGGCGAGAAGGGCCTCACCATCACCGGCCAGCTCGGCGATGTCATGAAGGAGAGCGCCACCGCGGCCCTGAGCTGGGTGCGTTCGAACGCCCGTCGTCTCGGCATTGAGGACTCGTTCTTCGAAAGAGTGGACATCCATCTGCACGTGCCCGAGGGCGCCATTCCCAAGGATGGACCGTCGGCCGGCATCACCCTGGTCACGGCCATCGTGTCGCTGCTGTTGGGCCGCCCGGTGAAGAAGGGCCTGGCCATGACCGGCGAGATCACCCTGTCCGGACGAATCCTGCCGGTGGGCGGAATCAAGGAGAAAGTCCTCGCTGCTCATCGCCTGGGCATGAAGGAAATCCTCCTGCCCAAGCGGAACGAGAAGCAGGTGAAGGAAGAACTGCCCGAGAACGTGCGGAAGGATCTCACCTTCCACCTCGTGGGTTCGATCGAGGAGGCCCTCCAGATCACGATCGGCCCCAGGGACGCGATCGAGAAACCGATCGTCCCCATCGCGTTCATTCCGCAAGTCGCGAACTGACGCCGCGAAGTCTCCAGTATCGGCGGGCTCACGCTCGCGGTCCTGTGCCTTTCTCCGCCCGGCGTTGGTCCGTCCTAACCTCGAGAAACAGCCCGTTCGACGTCCCGGGCCGACGCCACTGATGCGGATGTGATCTACTTCCGACCCCATGCGCGCCACCGACCTCCGCGGCATCCTCCGGTATGTCCCTCAGTTCCGGGAGAAGGTCTTCGTCGTCGCCATCGACGGGGCGATCGTCGAGGACGAAAACTTTCCCAATCTCCTGATGGACGTGGCCGTCCTCTGGTCCTTGAACGTCCGCATCGTTCTGATCCACGGGGCGGCCGCCCAGATTCAAGCACTCGCGCAAAAGACCGATGCCGAGCCCTCCGACCTCGAAGGGTCGGGAGTGACGGATGCCGAGACCCTGCAGCTGGCGCTCACCGCGGCCAACCGCCTCACCCACGAACTCCTCGAGGGTTTGATCGCCGCCGACATGCGCGGCGCCAGCGGCACGGCGGTGATCGCCCATCCCCTGGGCATTCTCAAAGGCGTCGATCACCACTTCACCGGCCGGGTCGAACGGATCGATGTGGAGTTCCTTCAAAAGCTCATTGCCTCAGGCATCGTGCCCGTGATCCCGCCCCTCGGGGTCGATGGGGACGGCCACAGCTACCGCGTCAACTCGGACTCCGTGGCCGTCGAGGTGGCGAAGGCTCTGGGTGCCGTGAAGCTCGTCTTCGTGACCACCGCGGAGGGCCTCACGGTGAACGGCTCGCTGGCCCGGCAAGTGGCGGTGGCCGAACTCGACAAGGCGCTGCAAGACGGTGCGGTGGCCCGGGCGCAGATTTCGAAGGCGCGTCACGCCGTGGCCGCCTGTCACGCCGGCGTGCCCCGCGTGCATGTGATCAGCGGTCACGTCGACGAGGGTCTGCTGGCCGAGGTCTTCTCGAACGAAGGGATCGGCACCCTGATCTACGCGAACGACTACCGGCAGATCCGCCGCGCGAAGAAGCGTGACGTGCGGAGCATCCAGCAGCTGATCCAGGCGTCGGTGGAGAGCGAGGAACTGCTGCCTCGCACCCGTGCCGCCATCGAGAAGCAGCTCGACGATTACTTCATCTTCGAGGTCGACAGGAATCCGGTCGCTTGCGTGGCCCTGCACGTGTATCCCGAAACGCAGCAGGGCGAACTGGCCTGCCTCTGTGTCCGAGGCACCCACGAGAATCAGGGCGTGGGCCGCCGGATGGTTCAGTTCGTCGAAGACCGTGCGCGCGAGCTGGGCCTCAAGTCGCTGATGGCGCTGTCGACCCAGGCCTTCAACTTCTTCCAGTCAAAGGGCGGCTTCAGCGAAGGCACGCCCGACGATCTGCCGCCCGCCCGCCGGGAACGTTACGAACAGAGCCGCCGCCGGTCGAAGGTGCTGGTCAAGTCGCTCCGCCCCGAAGCCCCCGCCGCGAACGTTCGAGCCGGCTGACGGTGCCTATCGCGGAGCCCGCCGCCACGTACCGAAGAGACTGGCGCAACCGATCCGGTGTTTGTCATGTGGAGAACCTAGAAGCGGATGATCTGAACCTTGCCATCCACCTCGATCTCGACGGTATCGACCCCGATCTTGATGACGGTGACCCCGTCGAAGACATCCCCCTCGAAGAGCGTGCGGCCGTTGAGCACGGCTACCGGGCGGCCGTCGCGCGAGCTGATCGCCTGGAGCACGAACGGCGCTGCCGGTCTCTGGATGGTGGCCGCAGGGACGGTGGAGATCGCCTTCGGGGCGGGAGTGGGGATCGTCGCCGAGTCGGGAGTGGAGGGCGTCGGCGAGGCGGGTGCGATCTCCGCGGCCGGGATCGCCCTGGTTACCGGAGCGGGCACATTGGCACGCGTCGTCGGCTCGGTCGGCTCCGATTTTGCGGCGGCCGCAAACGGCTCTTGGATGCTCAGAGGTGGAACGATCGGACTCGACTCGCGCGGCGCTGCGGGCATACCGGGCGTTGCCGAACTCTGAACCGGCGCCGCGACCGGCGCGAGGATGGGCCTCGGCTGCAACAGCCAATACGCGAGCCCGCCGCCAACCGCCATCGCAGAAAGGAGACCGGCAACCGCCAACGGGAGCCGCCCTCGGCCCGAGGCCGGCCACGGCGTCGGGGCGATCACCAGGAAACCGCGCTCCGGCACGTGCTTCTCTCGATCCAACTTCCGCAGCGCCTCCAGGATGAGGCTCACGAGAGGCCTCCGGTGTGAAGGCGCGGCCGACGATAGGCGGCCCTACTGTACAGAGTCATCAGCGTCCGGTTTCCCACCACGCCATCGGCAGCGAGTTCGGTTTTCCGCTGGAAGCGGCCCACCGCCCTGGCCAGGGTGGGGTCGGTGTAACCCTGTCGAAAGAGTTCCGCGCGGGTCCACGCTGTGAACGTCGCCTCATCGGCGTGGGCGATGGCGTCGAAATCGCGCCACACGAACACCGCGCGACGGGTCCACAAGCGGTCGACCTCGGCCACGTCGATCGTCCTTTCCGCCCCGCCCGCAAACACCAGGGCCTCGTTTCCGGAGAGCCGCAGCAGGGCCAGGTAGCAGGCGTCACGCCGCGCCGGATGGAACATCTCGAGCACCACGGGAAGGTCCAGCAGACGCACCTGCTCGAGGTGAGTTCGCATCGGGGTGCGCTCCAGAGCAGCACTCCCCCACAACGTCTGGACGGCGGCGAGAGCGCCGTCAAATGAAGCATCGCTCGGCAGGCCCAGGAGCAACGGACCCAGCGTGGGGGCGGGGTTGGCAGGAGCGACCCTTGGAAGGGAGGCCGGCGCCAGAAGAGGCGGGGGCGTTCCCGCCGGGGCCCGGCTCGAGAAGAACAAGGCTCCCGCCGCCGCGAGTCCGATCCCGGCCGCGACCATGGCCGCGGCCACGCGCGAGTCCACCCAGGGCGCATGGCCTCGCACCTCACCCGCGGCCCGGCGCACCATGTGCGCCTCCACGACCCGCACTCCCGCCACGTAGGCAGCCAGCAGCGCGCGGTCACAGATCAGGTTGATCAGACGCGGCACCCCCCCCGAGCGTCGGTGCACCACCCCGAGCGCGCCGGCGGTGAAGGTGACCTTCCCTTCCCCGCCCGCCACCATCAGGCGGTGCCGGATGTATGCCTCGGTCTCGGTCCGGTTGAGCGGTGAGAGGTGATACCGCGTGGTGACGCGCTGGGCGAGCTGGCGCAACTCGCGCCGGGCCAGCAGTTCCTGAAGCTCGGACTGCCCCATCAACACGATCTGGATCAGCTTTTCGGTGTCCGTTTCCAGGTTCGAGATCAGGCGGACCTGCTCCAGCACCTCGGCCGAAAGGTCCTGAGCCTCGTCGATCAGGAGCATCACCACCTGGCCCTGCTCGGCCGAAGCGAGCAAGAAGCGGTGCAAAGCATCCACGTGGTCCTTGAGCGAGTGTCCGGTGGCCGGGATGTGCAGGTCTTCGAGGGTGGCGCGTAGCAGTTCGGCCGCCGAGAGTGCTGGGTAGAGCACGAAAGCGGTGGCGGTGCGGGCGTCGAGCCGGGACAGGAAGTAGCGGGCCAGTGTGGTCTTGCCGGTTCCGACCTCGCCGGTGATGACGATGAAGCCGCCGCGCTCCCGGCGACCGAACTCCAGGTGCGCGAACGCCTCGGTGTGCCGCGGAGACAGGTACAGGTACTTGGGATCCGGGGTCAGACTGAACGGCTTCTCTCGGAATCCGAAGAATTCGGCGTACATCAGCCTCGCTCCCGGATGAAGGCATCCATGACTGCGATCCTATGCGGTCGCCCGGGATTTCAGGGCCCCAAGGCTTTGCCGGCTGACTTTGACGGTCATTCCGAGAAACGGGACGAGGCTCGGGTTGGAACGCGACCACTCGTTGCCATGTGCCACTGCTCCAGACGATTCGAGCGATATTGAATCGATCATTCTCCCGATGATTCTTTCATAGTCGACCGGCCATCCGAGGGTCGATTCCAGGTTGCGGATTGAACCCGTCCGGCATGTTTCGGCCGTGTAGCGCAAAGCCCTGACGCGCTTGACCTCTGCCGGTCGGCCGGCGGGGACCCCCGCGAGGGGGTTGGCGTCCCGGTTGCGGCGGACCCATTTCGGCCCATGGGCGCGTTAACGTCCGTACCGTGAATCGCGTTTTCGGCTTCCTGCTTGCTCTTGTCCTCGCCGCTTGCCGGTCGGCGGGGCCGGCGGCGGCGCTAACCGCTCCAGAGAAGTCGACCGCGAGCGGGTCAAGCCCTATCGTCGTGCTCATCTCCATCGACGGCTGGCGCTACGACTACTTCGACCGGTTCAAGCCGCCGACCCTGTCTCGGATGGCTGGGAGTGGAGTCCGCGCGAAGGGACTCATCCCGCAGTTCCCCTCGAAGACGTTCCCCAACCACTACACCCTCGTCACCGGCCTTCGTCCCGCGAATCACGGCATCGTTTCGAACAACATGGTGGCGCCCGACATCCCGGGACGGTTCGCGATGTCGAACCGTGAGGTTCTGGCCGACCCGCGATGGTGGGGCGGCGAGCCGATCTGGAATACCGTCGAGGGCCAGGGCAAGGTGGCGGCGGCGATGTTCTGGCCGGGCTCGGAGACCTTGATCAAGGGCCATCAGCCGACGTATTGGGCGAGGTTCGACGATGCCCTGCCGCATGCGGCGCGGGTCGGGCGTGTTCTCGAATGGTTGCGCCTGCCCGAGGGCAAACGGCCTGCCTTCCTCACTCTCTACTTCAGCGACGTCGACACCGCGGGCCATATCATGGGGCCAGGTTCGGAAGAAGTCCGCGAGGGAGCGTTGCGCGTGGACCGCTCGATCGGCGAACTGGTGTTGGGAGTCGAGGCCGCGGGGCTCAACGATCGCGTGAACTACCTGGTGGTGAGCGATCACGGAATGGCGGAGCTCAGCCCCGATCGCATGATCGTCCTCGACGACTACGTCGATCCCGCCAGCGTCGATGTGATCGATTGGGCGCCGGTGCTGGCGTTGTCGCCGAAAGACGGAAACGTGGACCGGCTCTATGAAGGTCTCAAGGGCAGGCATCCGTTCCTCGACGTCTATCGCAACGCGGAGATCCCGAAGGGCTACGGCCTGGCTCACCACCCTCGCGTGCCTCCGGTGGTGGGGATCGCCCGGGAAGGGTGGTACATCACGTCTCGTCGGGAGATGGCGAGATGGAACGAGCCGGGCCGCCGCACCCCGGGCGGGGCTCACGGTTACGACGCGCGAACCAAGTCCATGCAGGGTCTGTTCATCGCCTCCGGCCCGCGGCTGCAATCGGGACGGGTGGTGGAACCGTTCGAGAACATCCACGTGTACGAACTGATGTGTGCGTTGCTGAACATCGCCCCCGCGAAGAACGACGGCGATCCCGAGGTCACGCGATCGATGCTGCGATAGCCTGTCCCTGGTCCGTTCTCGGCTCGCGATGAGGATGGACGGCCTCAGGGTCAGGCTTCGGGCGCCCCGGGCAGGAGAGGCTCGAGTTCCAGAGTCTCGGCCCCGTTTTCCGTGCACACCGCGAACTTCGTTTCCCCCGCGTGGTACATGGCAACCCCCGCATACTCGCCGCGTTTGTTGAGAACGAAGAACCGGATATTGAAATTGGGATTGCCCCTGGCGTTCAGCAGCCGGGGCTCGACGGTGTTGGCGCGAATGCGCTTGAGCGCCTCCATCCCGGCATCCTTGGGGGACAGGCCGCGGCGCATCGAATCGACGATCAGGAACGAGGACAGGTTGTAGAGATTGGCCTCGCCTCGTCCGGTGGAGCCCGCCGCACCCACCTCGTTGTCGACATACAGGCCGGCGCCGAGAATGGGGGAGTCGCCGGTGCGCCCCGGGATCTTCCAGGCCAGGCCGCTCGTGGTGGTGACGCCGCACAGGTCGCCTTTGGGTCCGATGCCGTTGCAGTTGATCGTGCCCCAGAAACTGCCCTCGCGTATGAGGCCCTCGCGCACCATGGACAAACCGGCCTCGAGGCCCGGATCGCGCTCGTGACTGGGTTTCATCTGGCGTTCCTTGCCATCCGGATCGAGCCAGTGCTCGGGATCGACCCGGCGCTTCCATTCGCGGAAGAGGCGAAGGGAGTCTTCGGTGTTGAGGTTCTCCTCGATGGTGAAGCCCATGGTCCGCGCGAATTTCTGGGCCCCCGCACCGCTCAGCAGATGGTGATCCGTGTTGTCCATCACCGCCTTGGCCACCAGTGACGGCGTACGCACGCCTTCGAGGCAGGCCACCGCACCCGCGCGTTTCTTCGGACCGTGCATGCACGAGGCGTCGAGCTGCACCACGCCGTCGGCGTTGGGCAGAGCGCCGTAGCCGATGCCGTTCTCGAGGGGATCGAGTTCCGGGATATTGACCCCGGCGATCAGCGCGTCGAGCACGTCCTTCCCTTCGGTGATGAGCCGGAAGGCGCGCTGCACCGCATTCTCCGCGCCCCCGTTCTTGAATTCCCATCCCGAATAGTCGGAGATCACCACCGGGCGCACCGTGCGCGGGATGAGGACATCCGGCGCTTTGCCTTGGGCCGGCGGGGATTGAGCGAGGGCGGCGATCGGCGAGGCGGCGGCGAGGGATGCGGCGGTGGACTTGGCGAAGTCGCGTCGAGTGATCATGACGCTGCTTATAACAGAACGGCGGCCGGCCGGGCCCGCAGAATCGACATGGAGAGGCGCACGTTCGACGCCACGGCCTCCGCGGTACACTCGGAGCGGGCGCCCTTCGTGACCCCGGGGAGGAGATCCATGAGACCTGGTTTCGTTTTCGCGTTGGCCGCGATCCTGTCGGGCGGCGGCCCTGCTCGAGGCGTCGCCGCGCAGGAGGCTGGCCCGGCAGCGCGGCCCGCGCCGACGCTCGCCTCGCTCAGCCCCGCCGATCTCGACGCCTTCGTGGGCGCCACTGTCCTCGCGCAGCATGGAGTCGGCGTGACGGTGGGCGTGATGCGGGACGGCGCCGTGATCTTCGCCAAGGGATACGGCCTCGCGAATGTCGCGACCAGAACGCCGGTGGTCACCGACACCCTGTTCGCGATCGGGTCTGTGACCAAGCAATTCACGTGCGCGGTCGCGCTTCAGCTCGAGCAGGAACGCAAACTTTCATTCGACGACCCGGTGGCGAAGTACGAACCAGGTCTCACGCGCGCGAAAGACATCCGGGTGCGCGACATCGCGAACATGGTTTCGGGTTACCGCGACTACTATCCGCTCGATTTCGTCGATCGACCCATGGCCGCTCCGAGGGCCGGCGCCGACGTGATCAGGGAGTTCGCAACCCGGGCCCTCGACTTCGAGCCGGGGTCGCGCTACTCGTACAGCAACACGGGATATCTGCTGCTCGGCCGCATCGCCGAGATGGCGGGGCGCGAATCGTTCCCGGCGGCCATCCTTCGCCGCATTCTGAAGCCCCTCGCTCTCGAGCACACGCGCTACGAGCCCGCTCGCGGCGGCCCGGGGATGGCGGAGGGCTACACTCCGCTCGGCCTTGGTCCCGTCGAGCCGTCGATTCCGGAAGGGCAGGGCTGGATCGGTGCCGCCGGGGGCATCTGGTCGACGCCCACCGACCTTTTGGCGTGGGACCTGGCGCTCATGGAGGGCAGGGTGCTGTCAGCCGCGTCGTTCAAGACGATGACCACGCCCAGGACCCTGACCGACGGTCGGTCGAGCGGGTATGGTTGCGGGCAGTCGATTCGAGACCGGGGGCCCGTGCTCGTGCTCCAGCATGGCGGCGGAGTCAGCGGTTTCGGCTCCCGCAACGCGCTCGTTCCCGCGTCGAAGTCCGGGGTGGCGGTGATCGCGAATTCAGACTGGGCGGACGGCCTGCTGAACACGATCGAGAGCGAAGTGCTCGCGAAGCTTTTGCCCGTGGCCGATGCGCCCTCGGTGAGGGCTCGGCCGGCGAGGGAAGTGGCTCTGGACCTGCTTGCGCAAATCCGGCGAGGCGAGGTCGACCGCGGCCAGCTGGGCGAGGAATACAACGCGTTTCTGACTCCCGCGCGGCTCGCCCTGATGTCGAAGTCGCTCGTTGATGGCGGGGAGGTCGCCGATGTGCAGGCCGGCCCGATTCGGGAGCGAGGCGGCATGGAGGTCTCGACCCTCCTTCTGAAGGTGGGGCAGACGGCGGCCAGCACGCTGATGTACCGCACGCCCGATGGCAAGGTGCAGGAGTTCCTCTTCAGTCGCCGCTAGACGCCGCGCCGACGGCAAGCCGAGGGCGAACGGTGAAGGGCGGCGAGCCCAAGCCCGCCGCCCCCGTTCGTGCCTTCGTGAAGTGCGGTCCAGCTACTTGGCGGGAGTTGTCGCCATGCCGGCGGTCAGCTTGCTCATGTCGGCGCGGTAGGCGAGCACCCAGGTGTCGCGCTTGGCCACGGCCTGCAGGATGGTCTCGTTCATCGCGCGCGCTTCGTCGTCGCCGTAGACCTTCTCCAGCAGGTCCCCCTGGTTCGGGACGGCCGAGCGTTCCGAGAACTTGTTGAAGTAGCGCGACGCGATCATCACGTACCCGGGGCCCTCGATCATGGCGCGGCGGATGACGGTCGGCGCATCCGGCGTTCCTTCTTCGGCCTTCTTGATCTTGCGAAGCATGAGGCTGTAGGCGGGAGCCATCGCGGGATTCAATTCGGTGCGCGTGACCGCAGCGAAGGCGGTCGGCGTGTCAAAGTTCTTCGGGTTGGTGCTCCGATCGGTGAGCGTGCTGTACACGTTGGTCTCGGCGCTGTCGAGCGCGGCCCGGCCGGCCTTCAGCACCTTCGTTCCCTCGAGGTCGCCGTAGGCCTTGTTGAGCATGACCGGGATGGAAGGCCAGGTGTCCACTTCCTCCCACTTGTTGAAAGGGGTCGACGCCATGTAGGTCCCGAGCGGCGCGCCCATGACGGCCTGATAGACCACGATCCGCTGCGGGGCCCCGATTTTGACCGCCGCGGCGATGACTTTCTTGACGTAATCCTCGTACTCCGAGATGGCGGAGGGCTTCACCTTGACGGTGATGACCTGCAGGAACCGCGGGAGATCCGTCGCGGGCGGGGTCTGGGCTACCGCCCTTCCCTGAAATACGACCGAGCAAACTAACGCGAACGCCGACAGTTTCAAAAGTCTCATTCTTCATCTTCCTCTTGCGTGGCTGGATTGCCGGTTGCAGTGTGGTGGAGGCACACCGGTTTGTCAAACGGGACGCGCGAGTGAGCTGGCCGCGATTGAAAAGCGCTTCGGCCATCCGCGGGTGGCCGCTTTCCGCGACGGTGTGCTCGAGCGGAGTTCCGTCTTCGACATAGGGGAGATGGGCCTCGCGATCGAGCAGAGCCAGAAGCATTTCGACATCGTCATGGGGTCCTTGCACCAGACCGTGTAACGACCAGCACTGCGACTCCCACAGAAAACTCCGCGGATGGTCAAGGAAGGCACGCGCGGCCTCGCGATGCCCCAGTCGCAAGGCCTCGGCGAGCCAGGACCAGCGAACCCCGTCGCGCAGACAGGCGTCCTGCGCACCGGCGTCGAGGGCCGAGGCCACCGCGGCCGGATCGTTCCAGGATCATCGCATCCTGGAGGAAGTTCTGAGAGACCATCGCTGTCTTGCCTGGTCATTATCCTCCGCGGCCGGTCTGGACGGCCGCTGCCCCCGCGACGGAACGGCGGGTCGTGCTGACCCCGACTCATCCCACCCGGATGGTCCATCTGCCTCATTGATGCGGGCGCGGCTTGGGCGCACCCTTGGGTGCGGCGCTTCGCGTCCCGCGGTCGTTCATGCACTTGGGGAGGCCCTTATGACATTCGATCCCGCCACTGAAATCCAGAACTTCCTCGCCTTCGGGGAATATGGGGATGTGAATCCGTCGATCTGCGATTCCTCAACCTACACTTTCCTGAGTGTCGCGAAGATGGAGGAAGTCTTCGAGCATGAGATCGAGGGATGTTTCCTCTACTCGCGTCACTGGAACCCCACCAACCGCGCGCTCGCGGCCGCCCTGGCCCGCATGGAGGCCGGCGAATCGGCTCAGGTCATGGCCTCCGGGATGGGAGCGATCAGTTCGACCTTGCTTCAACTCTGCTCCAGCGGCGATGAAATCGTGTCGAGCCGGACGATCTACGGCGGAACCTACGCCTTGCTCGCGAACCTGCTGCCCCGTTTCAAGATCCGGACTCGGTTCGTCGATCTCACCGACGAACGCGCGGTGAGAGCGGCGGTGAGCAAGGATACCCGCGTGATCTACAGCGAGAGCGTGAGCAATCCGCTTCTCGAGGTGGCCGACCTCGGAATGCTTGCGGGCATCGCGAAAGAGTGCGGGGCGAAGCTCGTGGTCGACAACACCTTCAGCCCGCTCATCCTGTCCCCGCTTCGCCTCGGCGCGGACATCGTCATCCACAGCATGACCAAGTTCATCAACGGGACGAGCGACTGTGTCGCCGGCTGCGTGGTGTCGTCGCACGACTTCATCGCTCGGCTGAACGACATCAACAGCGGGCCCAGCATGCTCCTCGGCCCCGTGCTCGACAGCATCCGCGCCGCCTCGATTCTGAAGAATCTCCACAGTCTGCACATCCGGATGGCGCGACACAGTGCTAATGCCCTTTACCTCGCGGGTAAGTTCTCGGAGGCGGGCCTCGATGTTCACTACCCGGGCCTCGCCACGCATCCGCAGCACGAATACATGACGCGGGTGATGAATCACGGTTTCGGCTTCGGCGGCATCGTCGCGGTGGACGTGGGCGACAAGGCGAAGGCCGATCGCCTGATGACTCGTCTGCAGGAGGAGAAGGTCGGCTACCTCGCGGTCAGCCTCGGCTATTTCAAGACCCTCTTCAGCGCTCCCGGGCATAGCACGTCATCGGAGATCCCACCGGAGGAGCGCCGCCTCATGGGCGTGGGCGACGGTCTGATCCGGTTTTCGGTCGGCCTGGACAACGACATGTTGCGCACCTGGGGAACGATCGACCGCCTCCTTCAGGAACTCGGCATTTCCCGGTCGGAGGAGAGAATCTAGGCCCTCAGGTCCTGGTGCGCGCGTCCCGGCTCCGCTTTGGTCGCCTGAGGAAGCCTGGTGGATCTCCATCCCGGCTCGGCGCCGTTCCCGTCGAAGCCGGCGCGTTGCTCGAGGAGATCGCGGTAGCCCGCCATCTCCATCAACCCGACCGCGCTCACCGATCGTCCGCCGCTCTTGCAGCCCACCACGATCCGAGCGTCCTTGGCGAAGGTCTTCGAGACCTCCTCCATGAATTTCGGATTGGGCGACATGCCGAACATTCCCGCGTTCATCAGAGGGATGTTGTAGGCGCCCTTCGGGTGACCGGTTTCGAACTCGGGCACCGACCTCACATCGAGGTATACGTAGCCCTCCTCCATCTTCGCCGCAGCTTCCTCCGGGGTGATTCGTTTCATGAATGAACGTTATCGCACCGCCGCGTTCGTCAGCGGAGACAGGGCGGCGTCCATCACTTCCGGGGGGCAGAGCAGGCTGACCACCAGGTAGCAACCCGATTCGAAGTCGAAGAAGTGGCCGGGATGGACGAGGACGGAGGCGTCGAGAGCGAGCAACGCCCGCTCTTCGTCGGTGCGGGAGGCCGGACACTTGATCAGGGCCGACCACCCGCCCTCCGCGGGCAACAGCGACAGCTCGGGGTGAGCCGCGACCGCGGTCCTCAATGCGTCGAGGTTACGGGCGAGCCTTGAAAAGATGGGCGCCTGCAAGGCCCCCTTGTGCTCGAGGATCGCGGGAAGTGCCAGTTGAACGGGAGTTCCAACCGAGAGGTAGGTGTCCGCCATGAACTCGAGGCGGGCGAGGGCGGCGTTTCGAAGCTCGGCCGGACCCGAGACCGCGATCCACCCGAGCTTGACCTGGGGCAGGCCGCAGGATTTCGACAGACCGCCGAGCGCGAACGACAAGGCGGGGGAGTCTTTGGCGAAGGTTGGATGCCGGCGCGCATCTTTCGCGAAATCGAAGTCCGCGAAGACTTCGTCCGCGATGAGGGCGATCCCGTGCTCCGCGCACAGTTCGATGAGCGCTTGAGCTTCGCTTTGCTTCAGGAAAGATCCGGTCGGATTGTTCGGATGAACGACCACGACCGCTCGCGTCTTCCCCGTGATGAGCGACTTCGCGGTATCGCCGCTCACATGCCATTCGTGATCGAAGTGAAGGGGATAGGGGCGGACCACGAGAGCGTCGAGGTCGGCGAGGAAGCCGAACAGAGGGTAGGAGGGGGTGGGAACGAGAACCTCATCCCCCGGGTCGCCCAGCAGCTTGAAGAGGAGCGAGTACGATTCGCTGCTGCTGGCCGTGAGGATGATGTGGCCGGGGTCGACGGCGACGCCCCGGGCCGCGTAGTCGCGGCTCACCGCTTCCCGGGCCGAGCGGAGTCCGCGAGGATCGGGGGAGTAATGGGCGCCATCCTGATTCCCGAGCAGGCTGAGCAACCCGGGGGGGGCGAGGAGGCCCGCGCGGGTCGGATTCGACTCCGTGAGGTCTAGGATGCGCGCTCCCGCCCGGCGGCGCTCTGCGGCGCGAAGAGAGAGGGCATTCTCAGAGAAGTCGGCGGGCGTGCGTTTGGAGAACATGGGGTTCGATGGAAGCGAAGGTTATTCGACGGCTCCGCCCGGGCGCCTGAGGCGCAAGGGGCCTGACCTAAACTGAGGGTGATGTCCCCTCCCTCGCGTGAACAGCTGCGCCTCGCCGAGCAAGATGGACCCCTGACCACCTGGCGCCATTGGGGTCCTTATGTTTCCGAGCGCGCCTGGGGCACGGTTCGAGAGGACTATTCAGCCGACGGCAACGCCTGGGCCCATTTCCCGCACGATCAGGCGCGTTCGAAGGCATACCGGTGGGGCGAAGATGGCCTGGCCGGAATCTCCGACCGGTACCAGATCCTCTGCCTCGCCTTCGCCTTCTGGAACGAGCGCGATCCGTTCCTCAAGGAGCGGCTCTTCGGCGTGGTTCCCGGGGAAGGAAATCACGGCGAGGACGTGAAGGAGTACTACTTCTACCTCGACAATCTGCCCACCCACTCCTACATGAAGTGGCTCTACAAGTATCCCCAGCGCGAATTTCCCTATGACCAGCTGGTGCGCGAGAACCAGGCGCGTCACGGCGAAGGCCCCGAGTACGAACTCCTCGACACCGGGATCTTCGACGAGGACCGGTACTTCGACATCGAAGTCGAGTACGCGAAGGAAGACGCCGAAGACATTGTGATCCGGGTGCGCGCCCACAACCGCGGGCCCGAGGCCGCGCCTCTACATATCCTTCCGCACCTGTGGTTCCGAAACACCTGGAGCTGGACTCAGATCGCTCAGCCTCAGCCCAGGATCATCCCCGGCGCTTCGGGTCCCGGCTTCGTCAGCCTCACTGCCGACGATCACGACGTGCTTGCGCCGAGCCAGTTGCACTTCCAATACAAGCTCGGCCATCGTCACCTGTTCGGCCCTTCGGTGGGGGAGGCCCTCTTCACCGACAACGAGACGAATGCCGAGGCGGTCTACGGCCCGGGGTCGGCCAGTCGATCGCCCTTCACCAAGGACGCGTTTCACCGCCACGTGGTGAACGGAGAAGACGCGACCAACCCCGACGATGAAGGCACCAAGGCCGCCCTTCACTACCGCTTCATGGTGCCGCCGGGCGAGAGCGTCGACTTGTGCCTGCGTTTCGCCACCGAATTCCATCCCGACCCTCTCGCCAAAGTCCCCGCCATCATCGAGAAGCGCCGGGCCGAGGCCGATCAGTTCTACGCGAACATCCAGCCGGAAAGCGCCACCCCGGACGAGAAGCTGGTTCAGCGCCAGGCCTTCGCCGGCATGCTGTGGACCAAGCAGATCTATCTCTTCGACGTCAACCTCTGGCTCGAAGGAGACCGGCCCGACTGGCCTCCCCCCGAGTCACGCAAGCAGATCCGCAACCAGCACTGGCGGCACTTGAACTCCATGCGCGTCATGTCGATGCCGGACAAGTGGGAATACCCCTGGTTCGCCGCGTGGGATCTCGCCTTCCACTGCGTGCCTCTGGCCGTGATCGACCCGGAATTCGCCAAAGAACAGTTGTGGCTCCTGCTCTTCGAGCAGTTCCAGCATCCCTCGGGGCAGATCCCCGCTTACGAGTGGGAGTTCTCCGACCTGAATCCGCCGGTTCAGGCCTGGGCGGTGTGGCGGGTCTACAACATGGACCGGGTCGGCAAGGGCCGGGGCGATCGGACCTTCCTCGAGAAGTGCTTCCACAAGCTCCTGATCAATTTCGCCTGGTGGGTCAACAAGGTCGACAGTGAGGGGAACAACGTCTTCGAAGGCGGCTTCCTTGGCCTCGACAACATCACGGTCATCGATCGCAGCGAGAAACTGCCCCATGGCGCGGTGCTCGAACAGTCGGATGCCACCGGCTGGATGGGCATGCTCTGCCTGCAGCTCATGCGCATCGCCCTCGAACTCGCCCGCGAGAACAAGGCCTACGAAGGCCTGGCCACCAAGTTCTTCCAGCACTACATCTACGTAGGCGCGGCCATGAAACGGATGGGGGGGCGGAACTACCAGCTCTTCGACGAGGCCGACGGCTTCTTCTACGACGTCCTGCGTTTCCCGGATGGCACGTTCGAGAAGTTCCGGGTGAGGTCGCTCGTGGGCCTCGTTCCCTTGTACGCCATCGAGAGGCTGGAGGAGAAGTGGATCGAACCGTTCAAGGAATTCAAGGAAGGGATGATCTGGTTCGTACGCAACAAGTCTCACGTGGTCCAGAACGTCTGCTATCCGTTGAATCGTGAGGGCACCACCACCCACGTGCTCGCCATCGTCGATCCCGACCAGACCCGGCGCCTGCTCGGCCGGGTCTTCGACCCGAGCGAGTTCTGGTCGCCCTTCGGACTGCGCAGCATGTCCAAGATCCACGAGCGGGAGCCCTTCCGTTTCGGCGCTCGATCGGTCACCTACGAACCCGCCGAAGCCCTGGCCAAGATCAAGGGCGGCAACTCCAACTGGCGCGGCCCGATCTGGTTCCCCACTTCGTTTCTCTTTATCGAATCTCTGCGCCGGCGCGGCACCGCCTACGGTCCCACCTTCAAGATTCGATTGGGCGGGGTGGGCGGGGAAGAGAAGCCGCTCTGGGATGGGGCCAAGGAAATGGCCGA
The DNA here is from genome assembly GCA_031412915.1 of Vicinamibacteria bacterium. Classification (GTDB taxonomy): domain Bacteria; phylum Acidobacteriota; class Vicinamibacteria; order Fen-336; family JAGNNV01; genus JAGNNV01. The sequence continues at coordinate 19,984 of JANODX010000012.1, forward strand.
CCGCATGATCCGCATCTTCACCCGCGATGAGGACGGCCGAAGGCCCTGTCATGGGAGCCGGGAGAAGTTCCAGACCGATCCCTTCTGGCGCGA
>JANODX010000013.1:0-5233 GCA_031412915.1 Vicinamibacteria bacterium
TTGGGATACCGGTCGAAGTAGGCGTGAATGAAGGCGTCGGCTTCCTTGCGTGATACTCCAATATCCCGTGCGAGGGTGAAAGCAGTCTTCCCGTAGAGCAAGGCGTAGTTCACCATCTTGGACCGGCGGCGCTGCTCGTCCCTGGGCAGGGTGGTGAAAGGACCGAAGATCTCAAGCGAGGTGCGATCGTGAACGTCCTCGCCCCGGCGGAACGTTTCGATCAAGGTGGGATCCTCGGAAAGATGGGCGAGGATCCGAAGCTCGATCTGCGAGTAGTCGGCAGAGAGGAGGAGATGGCCGGGCGGAGCGATGAAGGCTTCGCGAACCCGGCGGCCGAGGGCGGTGCGGATGGGAATGTTCTGAAGATTCGGGTCGGTGGAGGAGAGGCGACCAGTGGCCGCGATGTTCTGGCGGAACGACGCATGGATCCGGCCGGTGCGCCGGTTGATCATCTCGGGCAGAGCGTCTACATAGGTTGAGCGCAGCTTGGTGATCCCGCGGTACTCGAGAATCAGACGCGGAAGCTCGTGGTCCTTGGCCAGTTCTTCGAGGACATCGTCCGCGGTGGAGAGCGACTTCGTCTTCGCGGTCTTGCGACCCGACTCGAGACCCATCTCATCGAAGAGAATCTGCCGGATCTGAACGGGGGAGAGGATGTTGAAGGTCTTCCCGGCCAGAGCGTAGATGCGCTGAGCCAGTTGGTCGATCTCGGGACCGATCTCCTCGGAGAGAGCCAGGAGAGCCTTGCCATCGACCAGAACGCCCACTCGCTCCATCTCGGCCAGGATGGAGGCGAGTGGCATCTCCAGGTTGAGGAAGAGGTCCATCAAACCGTCGGCTTCGAGCCGGGCGCGAAGCTTCGGAGCCAGCCGGACCAGGACCGCCGCTTCGCGTGCATGGCGCTCCGCGTCATGGTCTTCGAGAAGCGACACCTGCGTGCCCTCCTCGTTGGGAAGGTCCGCGTTCTCGGGAAGGCCGATTTCCTCGATGGCAATCTCGCGAATGCTGGATCCCCGCTTCCCGGGCGAGAGCACGTAGGCCGCGAGCGAGGCGTCGAGGATCCGGCCGGCCGGTTTGATACCGGCCTCTCCAAGGACGACAAAGTCGCGGCGCGAGCAGGTCGTCCACTTTTCGACCTTCGGATCCTCGAGAAGGCTTCGGACATTGCCGGGCAGACCGTCGGAGAGGGCAAGAAAAGCCGCATCGTCCCCGCAGGCCAGGGCCAGGCCCGAGATGTGCGCATTCATCGGCCGATCGGGAGAAATCGAAAGTGAGAACGCTACTTCGCCCGCGCGGCGGGCCGCGGCAATCAATCCATCCAGCGCCGCGGCATCGGCGACAACTCGGTGCTCGAATGAGAAAGTGGTGGCTTCAGGCGCCATCTCGCGAGCGAAACCGGAGAACTCCATCTCCTTGAAGAACTGATAGGCCGCCTCACGATTCGGCTTGACCACCACGCTGGCGTCGGGATTGAAGGAGACCGGGACCTTGTCATCAAGGGTGGCGAGCTGGCGGGAGAGATGGGCCTTGTCGGCGTGATTCATCAGACCTTCGCGATAGGCCACGCGCTTGACCTCGCTCGCACGGGCAATCAGCTCGTCCAGCGACCCGAACTGTTGAAGCAGATCGCGGGCGCCTTTGTCGCCGATGCCCGGCACCCCGGGGATGTTATCGACGGCATCGCCCACCAGAGCGAGGAGGTCGACCACTCGTTCCGGGGGCACGCCCATCTTCTCGATCACGCCCTCGCGGTCGTACCGCTTCTCCGGCTTGCCGTCGCGCCCGGGCGCCAGCACGCTTACATGATCGGAGACGAGCTGCAGGAGGTCCTTGTCGCTGGTGATGATCACGACATCGAACCCCCGGTCGACCGCCTGGCGGGTCAGGGTGGCGATGACGTCATCCGCCTCGTGGCCCTGCGCGGTGACCACGGGAAGTCGGAGCGCTTCACAGGCCTTGTCGATGAAGGGAAGCTGGGAGGCGAGGTCCTCGTCCATCTTGGGACGGTGGGCCTTGTATTCGGGAAAGGCCTCCTGGCGTGAGGTGCTGCCGGAGACATCGAAAGTGACCACGAAATGCGTCGGCTGCTCGATCCCCATCAGGGCGCGGATAGTGTTGATGAAGCCGTACACCGCTCCGGTGGGCTGGCCGGCACGCGTGGCGAGGCCGCGCACCGCGAAAAACGACCGGTGGACCAGGCCCGTCCCGTCGACGATATGAAGGAGGGGGCGGGTGCTCACCGGCGGGATTGTAGTTCTGGCGGACGGGGATTCCTCGCAAAGAAAAAGGGGAGCACCTGGCTCCCCTTCTTTCGTGCGGCGTCGAACGTCGCCTTGCGGCTTACTGGAGTCGGTCGATCTTCAACACTAGCTGCTTGATCAGATCGGTGGTGCACGCTTCCTGGGCATCACCCAGACCACTCTGACGCCACTCGTCAGAGTTGGTGCCGATCCCGGTGCCGCCCTTGGAGAAGTCGAACCCGCCGCCCTTGCTCGACTCGCCCACGCCCTTGCCCGAAAGCATGATCTCGCCCGTGGTCATGTCGATGATCCGGCCGGTGATTCGCACTTCGCTCTTGGTCTTCTTCCCCCCAAGCCCAATCCCCTTCACGCGCACTCCGCCCCCGCGCGATTCGGTCGAGAACTTGGTGATGGAACCGACGAGGATGTATTTGACCCCCAGGACCTTGCCGATCTTGGCCATGGTCTGGGCGGACGGATCGGCGCGACCGGAGGCGGCGAAATCCTGCTCGCCGAGGATAGCGGCGAGCTTCTTACGTTCGATGACGCGGAAGGAGCCGTCCTCAACCAAGGCGTCGACGAGCTGGTCGGCGATGCCCTTGCCGATGTCGTACTGGCCCCACCAGTTGTCGACCGTACCGAACTCGAAGTCGAGAACCGCAATCTGCGGCCGGCTGGGCTTCTTCGCTTGCGCGAAGACCGGACCGGAAAGGGTGAGCGTGAAAGCGGTGGCAAGCGCCACCAGAGCCGAGCGTCGTTTCATCTGTAGATCCTCCCTATGGACAACGAATGGTAGCAAGGAGCGGCAAAGACCAAAAACGATGCACGTCACAAATTCGGGAGGCGCCGGAATGCCACCCTGGATCCCGGCCTTCGCCGGGATGACCGTTCGGTCTAGACGGACCGAACGGTCACTTTATCCGCGCCAGGTCCGCCTCGGCGGCGATGAAGCCGAAGGAGGCCCACGAGGACCCCGCCACCACGCGTTTGAAGATGGCCCGCGCGCGTTCGGTGTCGCCGTTCACTAGGTAGAAGTTCCCCACGCCATAACCCTGGGTGGCGAGCTGAAGCGGGTCCTGCTCGTCGCTTCCCAGAACGTCGTCGGGCTTGCGGAGGCCCTTGTACATGAGCAGGCGGTGATGGTACGCGGCGTTGTCGAGGACGTTCATGCCCTCCGTGATCGGCTCGAGGACCTTGTCGGCTTCGGCTTTCTGGCCGAGGCGCCGCAGGGTCATGTAGAGCCAGTCGGAGGTCGCGACCAGCGAGTCGTCGTTGTCGGTGGAGTACTTCATGCATTCTCGGTAGGCGGTGAGCGCCTTCGCGAAGTCGCCCTTGAGGTAGTACGCGAGGCCGAGGTGGTAGTAGATGTTGAACTTCAGGGTCGCCGAAGGTGAGGGGCGGCGCCCCGGAGCGCCATCGGGTTCGCCCTCGTTGGGCTTGCCGGCCATGAGCTTCGCCGCCTTCTCGAAATCAACAATCGCCTTGTCGAACTGGCGGGTGGTGATGTAGCGGTGGGCGCGATGGCGGAGTGGACCCGCGTCGGCGGGAAATTTCGCGACCCCGCGGGAGAACACATCGATGGCTTCGCGGTACCGGGAGAGGTAGGCGAGGCGACGGCCCACCCAGACGATGTTCTGCGCGTCGTCGGGGTTCTTGACGAAGTCGGCGGTGGCGGCCGTGAGATTGTCTTCGAGCCGCTTCTTCGCGTCGGCGGCGAGTTCGGGGGCGAAGAACGAACGGCCGTCGAGGCCCTTGGCCTCGGGCGTCTTCGCGGCGGCGGCCGCGGCGGCCTTCTCGGGACGAAGGTACGTGTCGTACCACTTCACATACCGCTCGAACTTGTCCTTCTGATAGCTCGGGGTGCGGATGCCGTGGTTCTGGCCGGGATAGATGACGAGTTCGGTGGGGATGCCCTGACGACGCACCGCCTGGTACATCTGCTCGGTGTTGAGCAGGGGCACGTTCATGTCGTCCGCGCCGCACAGGAACAGGATCGGCGTCTTGATCTGGTCGGCTTTCAGGAACGGACCGGAGAGCTTCAGGTAGGCCTCGGCGTTCTTCCAGGGCAGGCCGAGTTCGACTTCGTATTCGTGTTGGTAGTGATCGGTGCCGTAGCCCGCGATCATGTTGGAGATCGAAGCACCCGAGGTCGCGGCCTTGAAGCGCGTGGTCTTGGCAATGACGTAGTTGGTCAGGATGCCTCCGTAGCTCCAGCCCCCCACTCCCAAGCGATCCGGGTCGGCGACACCCATACTGATCGCGTGGTCGACCACCGCCATCACATCGTCGAAGTCCGGCTCGCCCCATTTCGCGAAGAGGGCGTAGCTGAAGTCGCGCCCGTAGCCGGTGGAGCCGCGGGGGTTGCCCGCGACCACCGCGTAACCCTGGGCCGCGAAGAGCTGCCATTCGAAGTCGAACGCAGTGGAGAACTGCGAGGCCGGACCCCCGTGAATCCGGAGGATAGTCGGGACCTTCACGCCGGGCTTGCCGTCCACGGGCCGGGTGAGGAAGCCGTCGACCATCGTCCCGTCCTTGCCCTTCGCCTTGAACCGCTCGACCGCCGCGAGCCTGATGTCCTTGAGGAAGGCATCGTTCGTCCTGGTCAGCCGGCGCACGGTCGTACCGTCGAGGGTTGAGATCTCGGACGGCAGGGTCGGCTGGCTCTCCGCGAAGACGATGCGGCCGTTCCGGGCGTCGAAGGACTCCACGTCGCGCTCGCCCGAAACGATGCGCTCGATGACGCCGCCTTCCGCGGGAACGCGGCCGAGATGAGAGTTGCCGCCATCCTCGATGGTGAACAGAATGGCGCGGCCGTCGCTTGCGAAGAGCGGACCCCCGACGTTCCGGTCGAGGGACCTGGTGAGGGCGTTCGTGGCCCCGGTCGCGACATTCACGGTGGACACATGGGTGGGCCCGTACCACATGTCGGCGACCGCTCCGCCTTCGACATAGACGATGGTCTTCCCATCCGGCGACCATGACGGTTGGGCGTC
>JANODX010000014.1:0-6000 GCA_031412915.1 Vicinamibacteria bacterium
CACGACAAACGCGAGCCACAGCGCCCCGACGGCCACCAGGGTGAAGGACCAGCGTGCGATGGCTCGTGCGGCATAGTTCCTATGTCTGAGCCCATAACTATTCCCGCGCATATCGAGAACGGTTCGGTGCACCTCGACGCCCCGCTTCCCTCGGATGTGGAGCGAGTTGAGGTGCTGGTGCATCTGAAGGCTCGGGCGCGCGTCGCTACCGGCCTCGATTTGATCGCCTTCCTGGACGCGCTGCCCCCTGGAAAACGAAGCAAGGCGGAGCTCGACGCGCAACTCGACGCAGAACGGGCCTCTTGGTTGCGCCGCCGATGAGGAAGCACTCATGAACCCTGAGGAAACGCTCTCCGAGTCCGAGATTGATCGGCCTGTTTCGGAAGACGAGAAAGCCCTGCTGGACGCTCGGTTGGCGGATGCGGCGGAGCATCCCGAAGACGAGAGTCCTTGGGCCGAGGTCCGGGCGCGCCTGACGTGAACCCGCCCGACCGCATCATCGTCGACGCCGCCATCCTGCCCGGGAAGCCGATCATTCGGGGGACGCGTCTGTCCGTGGAGTTTGTCGTAGGGCTCCTGGCCGACGGCTGGTCCGAGGCCGATGTCCTCCGCAACTATCCGAACCTCGTCCGTGAGGACATCGTAGCCTGCCTCAGATACGCCGCCGAGGTGCTGCGCGCTGAGAATGCGACTGCTCGGGCACTTTTCGATCCGCCTGGATCCCGGCTTTCGCCGGGATGACGGTGGTGGGGTTTCTCCGGATGGTCACGGACGGAGTCCGTGCTGAAACTCGCAATGACGGCGTCTAAATTGTCGTGACCGCGTCACGACAATTGTGTCGACGCTGTCCACACAATTGACCGAGCACGTTCCCAGCCTGCTCTCGTTGGGGGGCGGGATTGCTTCGGGCCGCGGCGGAACGAAGGAGCCCTCGCAATGACGGTGCGGGTGGGGAGCGCAGTCCGGTCCTGAAATCAACTCCGGTGCTGATAGCGTCGCCCCGGACTTCCATGGACCCGCGCGTCACCGAGCTGCACTGCATCATGCCTATAGGCAACGTGCCATCCGTTCTGGAGCACGGCATCCTGTCCCATGCGCGCGCGGCGCGCCTTCGGCATCGGTCGGTAGCGCTGCAGCCCGTTCAGGATCGTCGCGACATACGGAGCGTGCCTCATGGGCTGAAGCTGCATCAGTACGCGAACCTCTACTTTCACGCTCGGAACCCGATGTTGTTCAAGCGGAAGGATGAGGCTTCCTCGCTCTGCGTCCTGAGGGTCGCAACCTGGGTTCTGGAATTGTCCGGCGCGGTCATCACCGACGGCAACGCGGCGAGCGATTACGTCCGCTACCTGGCTCCTCCGCAATGGAAGGCGTTGGACTTCGAGGACATCTACGCGCTCGACTGGCGGCATCCGGGAGACCCCTCCCGCGCCTATCAGCACAAGTCGCGGAAGTGCGCGGAAGTGCTGGTGCCGGATTGCGTCGAGCCACGGTTCCTTACCGGCGCGTACGTCGTTGATTCCGAGGCTGCGGCGCTCCTGAACAACTCGGGATTCGGCCTCCCCGTCGTCGTCGACCCTGCACTGTTCTTCCGACCATAGACAGAGAATAGGCATCGTGTTCAAGGCGCTGATTGGAGACCTGTTCGCAAGCCGGGCGCAGACGCTGGTGAATACGGTGAACTGCGTTGGCGTCATGGGAAAGGGCATCGCTCTCGAGTTCAAGAAGCGCTTCCCCGTTCTCTTCGACGACTACGTCCACCGATGCGAGCGAAAGGCCGTCAAGCTCGGCGAGCCCTACCTGTACCGTGACCGGTCTGGCGTCCTCGTAGTGAACTTCCCGACGAAAGGGCACTGGCGTTCCTCGTCGCGGCTGGTCGACATCGAAACTGGTCTCGACTTCCTGGTGGCGCATCTTGCCGAGTGGGGGATCACCAGCATCGCCCTGCCCCCGTTGGGTTGTGGCAACGGCGGGCTCGATTGGGCTGACGTGGGACCGCTCATCTATCGGAAGCTGCATGACCAGCCCGTCGATGTCGAGGTCTACGCGCCCTACGGGACACCGACCAGCCAACTGAGTGCTGAGTTCCTCGGAAGTCCTTCGGCTCAGGTGAGTTTGGACGGCGAGGGCCGTCCCGATGCGAAGTTGAACGCGAACTGGTCGGCACTCATGGAAGTCCTCCGAGAGTTGCAGGCCCAGTCGTACGTGAACCCAGTTGGGCGCACGATCTTCCAGAAGATCTGTTACGTGGTCACCGAGATGGGGGTGCCCACGGGATTCGAATTCCAGAAAGCAAGCTACGGCCCCTTCTCGACGGACGTGAAGGCGGCCCTGCACGTTTTCGCCAATCGGAATTGGCTCAATGAGGAACAACTCGGCCGCATGGTGGCGCTCCGTGTGGGTCCAGAGTATGAAAAGGACCGAGGCCGGTTCACGAGCCAGATTGAAGAGCACCAGAAGAAGATCGCCAAGACGGTCGATCTGTTCAGCCGGATCAAGAGCACGGAGCAGGCCGAGGAGGTCGTGACCGTGCTCTTCGCCTGTCGAGAGATCAAGCGGGGCAAGCGCGGTGGCGAGGTGGCGGAGCAACAGATCTTCGACTTCGTCCTCGAATGGAAGAAGTCGTGGAACACCGAGGACAAGAAGGCCGCGCTCGCGACGACGATCCGGAATCTCGTCGTGCTGGGGTGGATGCGCGCTCAGATCAGCGAGTCGATGCTGGCCGCGGCCTGACATCGGCGCCCTTTCGCGCGTGGATCGCTGCCTTGCACATGGGTCGTTGAGGGTCCCTTGTGATAGGTAGCCAATAATATGGAGGCCCGGACGGCGCCATATTAAAGCCAGCCTGAAGAAGAGAGCGGACCTCTCCTGCAACAGCGTGGTGTTAGACTCCATGCGTCATCAAGAGTTGGGTTGACGCCCAAGCCAACCTGCCCTCCCGGGCAAGGTGGATCGCGCAAGCGGATGTGGCTCCCTGGGGGAGCAACGAAGCGGGAAGCGTCAACCCTCCACCTGATGGAGGGTTTTTTATTTGACGCACGGTCTCAGCCCACCGCAACGGGCCGGGGAATTTCATCCGAATTGCCACCCTGGCGTTTCGCCAAAGCGGCTAAAGAGGAGACGCAAATGTTCAAGCGACTGGGGCTGCATGGGCTCGAACCCATTGCACCCGTTCTGGTGGCGGCTCTCGCCACCGAGGAGCCGTTGCTGCTGATCGGGCCGCACGGCACGGCGAAGAGCCTGCTTCTCACCCGGGTGGCCGCGGCCATGGGCCTCGAGTTTCGGCACTACAACGCGAGCCTGCTCAACTTCGACGACCTCGTGGGGTTTCCGCTGCCGGGGAAGGACGGCCGCCTCGAGTACGTGAGGACGCCGGCCGCGGTGTGGGGGGCGGGGGCGGTGATCTTCGACGAGATCAGCCGATGCCGTCCCGAGATCCAGAACAAGCTCTTTCCCATCATCCACGAGCGGAAGGTGCAGGGGATCCCGCTCGATGGGCTTCGATACCGGTGGGCGGCCATGAATCCGCCTTCCACCGAGGACAACGAGAACGGTTATCTCGGGTCGGAGCCTCTCGATGCCGCACTCGCCGATCGGTTCGCCTTCGTGGTCGAGATGCCCTCTTGGGCGGGCCTCACTGAAGACGAGCAGCTGGCCATCATCCGGGCGGAGGACGTGCCGGTGGTACCAGCGGACGCGCGGCTTCTGGCCGATGCGCTGGCGCGGACGCGGTCGAGTCTGCCTGCGATTCGACTCGGTCTGTCGGAGGGTGTCGCGTCCTACGTGCGCACGCTCTCGGCTCTGCTCGCCCAGGCGGGCCTCGTTCTCAGTCCGCGTCGGGCTGGGATGCTGTTCCGCACGGTGCTGGCGACAAACGCCGCGTCGCTCGCCATCGATCCTGCTTCGTCCGCTGCCGATGCGGCGCTGCTGGCGGTCAGGAACGCGCTGCCGCAGCGCGCGCAGGGCATCGCGGTGCCGGAGGTGAAGCTCCTCGCCGCGCATCGCGAGGCCTGGCGTTTCGCGAACATCTCACCCAACGATCCGCTCAAGGCGATCCTGTGTTCGGCGGATCCGCTCGAGCGGTTCCGGCTCGCGTTGGCGGCCACCGCGCTGCGGAAGGGCGAGTTCTCGCAGGTGGTGGCCGATGCGCTCGCGCAGTTGCCCACCGGGGCCCGGGAGGCGGCCATCGTGCATCTGTTCGAGACGGGTGCTATCGGGCGTTTGAACGCGGCGGTGGCGGGCGAGGTGGCCGGGGTGTATCGCGACGTGGCCCGGGCGCCGGAGTTCTCGGAGAGCATTCACGCATCCGACGCTCGCTTCAGGACCTGGTCGAAAGTGAAGGACCTGCTGTCCCGGCTCGACCCCGGGGATTCACGCGCCAACCTGCGCGCCAACGCCCTGGCTGGCGCCTTCGCGCGCCGGGCGCTCGCCACACCCGAGGATGCCGAAGAGGCCTTCCGGGCCTTCAGCGACATCGAAGCCCGGCTGAAGGCGGCCTGACATGGAGGAAAGGGTTCCGTATCTCAGCAACATGTCGGCGCCGCCGAAGACGGTGGTGTCCTATTCCGGCCTGGCCGGTACGGTGAGCCTCAAGACCTGTAAGGCCTATTGGGCCCAGGGCAAGAGTGTCGGGGGTGCGCTCGGGCCGGCTGGCCTCTTCGGCACGCCGGTGCGCGTCGTTCTTCCTCCGGAATTTGTGGGGAAGAAGCCCATCACCATCCTGCGCCGCCTGGGGGTGAAGCCGTCGGGCGATCACGAGCAGCAGCTCCTTGCCTTGATCAACGCCCGGGCGGATGAACTGCCGCTTCCGGACGGCTGCGTGGTCATCCGGCGAACCGAGGCCGAGCGCGAGATCTGGAAGGATGCGCTCACGGCGCTCGCCATCCTCACCAAGTGCTCGGATGTCATCTGGCTGCGGGACAAGCACCCGGCGCTCCAGGCCGCCTACGAGCGCGGGGCCGCGGCCACGCTGCTGGTGCCACCGGGGTTTGTGGGACGGCTGCCGGAGGTGTCCTCATGAAGCGACTGGGCGAAGGCTCCGGATACAGTCACCTACCGTCGCGAGTTTCAGCACGGACTACGTCCGTGACATTGGGGAGGACGACAAACCGGTCCCTGAGCCTGTCGAAGGGACCGTCGGTGGCTTCGACAAGCTCAGCCACCGATTTCGGAAAACGGGCTGGAATGAAGCAAATTCGCCCGTCGTCCTCAGCAGGAGGTCATCGGTTGGCTGCCGACGAAGCGATCTCTTCAGCCGCGAGAGATTGCTTCGGGCCACTTCCGACGGAATGGGCCCTCGCAATGACGGGGCGGACGGAATGGGGCCTCGCAATGACGGGGCGGACGGACTCGGGCCTCGCAATGGCGGCGGGGAGACGGGTGGAGGCCGTCGCGGTGACGGGTGTTGCGCACGTACCGCTGGGGGAGCGGATCCTGGATGCTTTCCCGAGCGGCTCGTATGCGCTGTCGGGGCTGCTGCGGCTGCTGGACATCGTCGAGACCACCAGCGTGCCCACCGCGGCGGTCGAGTGCCGGGCGCAGCCGCGTCTTCTGGTGAATCCGGAGTTCGTGGCCGCGCATGCGAACACTCCCGAGAAGCTGCTCATGCTCGTGATGCACGAGCTGCACCATGTCCTGCTCGGCCACACCACTCTGTTCCCGCGCTCGACGCCGGTGCTGAACTTCGTGTTCGATGCCGTGATCAACGGTCTCGTTTGCCGGATGTTTCCCCGCGCGGACTTCACGTCCTTCTTCACCGACTACTACAGCGAGGCTTCGTTTCCGCACTGCCTGCTGCGTCCGGCTCCGGGTTGGCCGGAGAAGCCGGTGATGCCCGAAGGGGTGAGGGCTCTCGCTTCGCCGCTGCGGGCGCGGGTGAGGGACGTGCACATCGCGCTGTACTCGTCGGCGGGGGCGACTTATCAGGAAGTGTTCGATGCTCTGCCGACGCTTCTCGTTGAGAGCGGCCTCGCGGGCGTTCCGCTTCTCGGCGGCCATGAG
>JANODX010000015.1:0-16451 GCA_031412915.1 Vicinamibacteria bacterium
GAAGATGATCGCGCACCATCTTCAGACAAAGCCTGTGCGTCCGTCGCGACGCGCCGGGGTGAAAGTTCCAGTCGCTCTCGAAGACCTGATCATGCGCTGCCTCGAAAAGAACCCGGACGACCGGCCGGCCGGCGCCGACGAAGTCGGGAGAACGCTGAGGGAGATGGACGTGGACCGCTGGACCCAGGCGGAAGCCATCGCCTGGTGGCAGGATCACGCGGAGCCCCACCAAGTACTGCGCGCGGGCGGCCTAGTCTACTAAGTCCGCCTTCGCGACTGCACTTCCGGCGGCGGCGCGAAAGCTCTCGATGAACGCCTCCGGGGTCGTGCGCTTCTTGAGCCGCACTCGGTAGAGGAGCGCCGTGCCTGCGCCTTCCGAGGTCCCGCTGGTCAGTTCGTAACTCTTGACCAGAGCCGACAGCGCTGCGTCCACGGCGGGCCGCGCGGCCGAGGGCTCTCCCGTGACTTCAATGCGCAGCACTCGGTCACGTTTAGCTTCGGCCCCCTCCTCCAGTCCGGCTTTCGCGTCTGCTTTGCGCTGCCGGTCGCGGGCCCGTTCGGTCAGGACCTCCAGTTGTTCCGAGGTCATCGAGCGCAGGAGTTCACGATCGACCATCGAAATGAAGCCGGTGCTCCGGTTGGCGATGGCCTTGGCCCGCGCCAGACGATTCTGGGCGGGCGCGCCCTCGAGCAAGGCGCCGGTGCGGCCGAAGTCGGTCCACCACATGATGACGGTGACGAGATTGAAGCAGACAGAGACGGTGGCGGCCACCAGCAGCGCGTGCACCCCCGCCGCCACTCCGACCACGATAGCCAGGAATATGTAGATCGCGTCCTTGGTGTCGCGAAGCGTGTTCCGAAAACTGACCGCGCCCACGATGCCCCCGAGGCTGAAGGCGAGCGCGGTGCTGTTCTGCACCAGCAAGACCACGCCCGCCACCACCAGAGGCAGAATGATGAGGGTCTGCACCAGCGACTGGTCGAAGCCTTTCTTGCGGCGCGTCTGGACGTACACCCAGGTCACGGGCAGCATCAGCGCGCAGGCGCTCGAAAGCGAGACTACGGCTGCGGCCACCATCAGAAGAGGCGACATCGCTCCGCCCATGAGGGCGGCGGGCTGGCCCGAGCTCCCATTTCCGCCGAGCAGCGCCGAGGTGGGCAACGGGGCGTTGAGGTACGAGAGGGTTTCCGGGGCTAACGCGACGATCGCCGCCACCGCTCCGAACAGGAGAACGTAGTAGACGACGACGCGAACGAAGGGGCGGTCGGGACTTCCAGCCAGCTTCCGGGCAGACGCGTCAATGCTCATGTCTGAGGATTATGCATTGGATTCGTCTCTCGTCTGGTCGGACAAAGAAAAGGCCTCAGAAGCGCAGGCCCAGTTGCAGGCTCCTGCCGGGCCCTTTCCCGACTTGCACGAGAATCTTCTGGTCGCTGGTGATGGTGCGCGAATAAGCAAATAGCGGCGGTTGAATGGGGGAAGGGCTACCGAGACGTGCCCCGGCGCTTTGGGACGAACGACGTTTCGCCTGAAGCACGTGCCGGGGGATCCACTTGCCGACCGCGTAGCCCGCAAAGGCACCGGCCACCACGTCGATGAGGTGATGCCTCGTTCCCGCGACCCGCAGGTAGCCCGTGAGCGCGGCGGCGCCCGCGCCCGCCCAGAGCCAGGCGTCGTTGCTATCTCGCCCCCGCAAGCGCGCGGTCTCGCGGGCCGAGGAGACAAGTGCAAACGCCACCGCGGTATGGCCCGAGAAGAACGAGAGATTCCGGTCGGGTTCGGTGGTCCGGCCGGGATGGCAGGTATCTCGGGACGGACGCTCCCGCCGCACGACGTACTTCACTATCTGAGTCGCTATGAGCGCGACCCCCGCTGAGTCGGTCACCGCCCCCGCGTTCTCGAGCCACTTGCGTTCGCCTGACTCATGGCTCAGCGGCCCAATCGCGAGCGCCACGGCCCCTCCGAGAGTCGCGTAGCTCAGCCGGCTCGCGCGACAAGGATCATCCCACTTCGCCTGAGCGGCCCATCGGTCAATCGGGTTAGGGTTGGCGCCCCCGCACCACCGACAGTCGGGGGGCGTCTTGAGTACCTCGGAAGGCAAAGCGACGGAGGCCACGACCCCGGCCAGGATCGAGATGGACAGCGTCCCCTTGAATTCGCGCTCGGCGATGGAGTCGGCAGGCGGGTTCGCCTCCTCCGGCGAAAGCGGATCCGACGACGCCCACCCTGCCTGGGCGATTGCGGCCAGGAGCGCGGCGCTAAGGAGTGGCTTGAGCTTGAGGGTCTTGCGGGCCATCATCTGAAGGGCGCAGCGTACACCGTCCATCGCGCTTCACCGGCATCTGCTAGCCTCACGGGCACTTGCATGAGTTCTGGATTTCATCGACCCTTTACAGCCTCGCTTGCGGTCACGACGACCCTGGTTGCCTTGGTGAGTTTGCCGGCTCGTCCCGCGGCGGCCCAGGATGGACAGCCCACCACGGCCACCACACCCAAGCCCGGCACGCGAGTGGTCAAAGCGGGAAGCCACTATGAAGCCGGTTCCCTCCATCGCTTCTTCTTCGGCGAGGGCTACCGCAGCCTGTGGACCTCCGCCTTCGAAGTCGAGGTACTCGACCTCGGTTCGTTCGCCGGAGGCCTGACCCCAAAAAAGCGCGGGGGCGGCAAACAGACCGCATCGCTGACCTTCGAGTGCAGCGAGGGGCGTCAGTGGAAGTTCCGCTCCATTGATAAAGATCCGTCGGCGGTCCTGCCCGAGGAACTGCGCGATACTTTCGTCGACGCCCTGGTTCAGGATCAGGTGAGCGCCGCGCATCCGCTTGGGCCGCTGGTGGTCGATCCGCTTGCCGAAGCCGCGGGAATCCTCAGCGCCAAACACCGTCTGGTCATGCTCCCCGACGACGAACGACTCGGAGAGTTCCGAAAAGAGTTCGCCCTCAAGCTCGGCTTCATCGAGGAGAGGATCCGGGCCGAGGAACGACCGGTCACTCCGGGGTTCGAGGACTTCCACAAACTCCTCGACACCGTCGACCTGTGGAAGCGGCTCGACGAGCATCCCGAGGAAAAGGTGGACGCGCCCGCCCTGCTGCGCGCGCGGCTATTCGATCTGCTGATCAACGACTTCGACCGGCACAAGGACCAGTGGCAGTGGGCGCGAAAGAAAGGGACGGACCTCTGGCAACCGGTGCCCGAGGATCGGGACCAGGCCTTCGTGCGCTACTCGGGACTGGTGCTTTCTCTGGTCCGTCCTAGCCAGCCCCGCCTCGTCGATTTCGGACCGCGCTACCCAGGCATTTTCGGCCTCACCTGGCAGGGTCGCTTCGTCGATCGGCGGCATCTGGCGGAGCTCGAATGGCCCCAGTGGCAGGAGGCGATCAAGAGCATCCAGACCCGAATCAACGATGCGACCATCGACGCGGCCGTCAGCCAGCTGCCCGAGGAGTACCGGCAGATCACCGCCGGCCGCACTGCTTCGGCCCTCAAGGCTCGCCTGAAACGGCTTCCCGAGGCGGCGCGGAAGTTCTACGAACAACTGGCCAACGACGTGGAGGTCCACGGCACCGACAAGGACGACACGGTCTTCGTCACCGGGTCCAACCAACGCCTGGTCCAGGTTCGTATGGTGAACACGAAGGGCGACGTCGTCTTCGTCCGCCGATTCGATCCGCGTGAGACCAATAGCATCCGTCTGTACCTCAAAGGCGGCGACGATCGCGTGGTGCGGGAAGAAGGCACGCTGGCCGTCACGGTCCGCGCGGTAGGCGGAAAAGGCGAGGACGCGCTCGACGACACCCGATCGGGGCAAACGCAGTTTTTCGACGAGGGCCAGAAGACAGAGGTCAAGCCGGGCCCCGGGACCGCGATCGACACCCGACCCTATTCACATCCAAACGATGCCTCCGACAACCCCGCGCGCGATTGGGGCCGGCAGCAGATGTTCCAGCCTTGGCTCAGCGCCGGAGGCGATCTTGGAGTCTTCATCGGCGGCAGCTTCTCTTCGACAAAGTATGAGTTCCGTCATCATCCCTACTATCGGCGGCAGGTGATCGGCGCGGGATATGCCACGGGACTGAACGGTTTTCGCGGGGAGTACCGGGGCGAGTTCGTGCGGCGGAACCAGGCCGCGCGTTTCCAGGTTCATGCCCGGGCTTCGGAACTCGACCTGATCCGCTTCTACGGTTTCGGAAACGAAACCAGGGATGGGGGCGACCCGGCCTTCTTCCAGGTGCTGCAGAATCAGTTCTCGCTTTCAAGTCAGTACCGGTACACGGCGGGTCCGGTCGCTATGTCGGTCGGGGCGCTCGCGCAGTACACGAAAGAACCGGAGCGACGGAGTTTCGCGTCGTCGACCCGACCCTACGGCTTTGGCGGGTTCGGGAAGATCGGGCCCCACGTGAGTCTCAGCCTCGGCCATCCGGAAGAAGGATTCGAAAGAGGACGGGGGGGGCGGGTTCAGATCGGCGGGAGCTTCTTCCCGAAGGCCTGGAGTGTGGAGCGGCCGTTCGGCGAAATCCACGGCGAGGCCGGAGCGTTTCTGCGCACCCCGCTGCCCATGCGGCCCACCCTCGCCCTGCGGGTCGGAGGGAAACGCGTATTCGGACGCACCCCGTTTCAGGATGCGGCCTTCATCGGCGGATCTGACACGCTCCGCGGTCTAAGGCCCGGACGGTATGCCGGCGACGCGTCCGCCTTTGCCACCGCCGAACTGCGGCTGCGCCTTGGTCGAGTCAGACTCCTGTTGCCCAGCGAGATCGGCGTCTTGGGCCTTTTCGACGCCGGACGCGTTTTCGTGAAGGGGGAATCGTCGGACCTGTGGCACCACGGCGTGGGCGGAGGGTTGTGGGTGGCGATCCTCAAGCCGGAAAACACCGTAAGCCTCGCGTTTGCGCAGAGCGAGGGCGATACTCGCGTGTATTTCCGGGCCGGCTTCGGGTTCTAGTCCCGCAAAGTCGTTCCTGGCTACTTGAGCCGACGCAACTCGGCTTCGGCCAGGATGAAGCCGAAGGCCGGCCACCCGTCCGATTGGGTCGCCCGCTCGAACCACGTCCGCGCACGGGCCTTGTCGCCCTGAACCAGAAACCAGTTGCCGGCCCCGGACGACAGCGTCGCGATCTGGACATCATCGGTGTCGGCCGGGGTCAACAGGTTGTCCGGCGTGACCGCGCCCGCATAGAGCTCCAGCCTTCGCGTGTAGCCGTAATCCGGCGGCAGCGTGGGCGGACGTCGATCCAGCACGGCCTTCGCGTCCGTCGTGCGGCCGGCGCGGCTCAGCGACATCCAGAGCCAGTCGAAGGACCCCGCGAGTTCGTTCGGATCCGGAGCCATCGGCTGGGCCTTCGCGAACGACGCGGCCGCGTCCTCGAACTGTCCGCTCAGAAACTGGACCACGCCGAGGTGAAACCACGCGCCGTACAGGGACGGGTCCAGCCGGGCGGCGCGCGTCAGATCGGCGCGGGCGCGATCGAACTCACGGATGGAGATGTAGCGGTGGCCGCGCCAGCGCAGGAGCAGCGCGCTGTCCGGTTCCATCTCGAGGCCGCGCGTGAAGGTCGCAATGGCTTCACGAAACCGGCGTGCCCCGGACTCCGCCACGCCCAGTTCGATGATGCGGCCGATGTTTCCGGGCTCCGCCGCGAGGGCTGCGCGCGCCTTGACGATGGCGTCGGTTTCGCGAAGCGATCGATAGACGATGCCTGAGGGCGATGTGTACTGCACCGACTCGGGGTCAGTCTCGCAAGGCAATTGGGTCACCGCGACCGACGCGACCGGTCGGCGTCCGTGGCGGCTCAGGACGGCATTGAATGCCGCGATTCCGCTGTCGATAGCACGGGCCCACTGCGCCTGCAGCCTGGTCAGGTCCCGACAGGCAGCCGTGTACGCCGCGAGGGTCGGCGCCGTCGGCTCGTGAGCGCCCTTGTCCTGCGCGACGAGCTGGCGCACGAGCGTGCGGCTGAGCGCGCGGAAGGTCACGGCGCTCCCATCGATGGCGGCCTTCACAGTGGCGGCGGCGGTAGCCACCTCGTCCGGGGCGCCGGAGCTGGCTCCGTCGACCGCGGCACGTAGCGCGTCCGCGCGCTGCTGCATATCCCAGATGGCGTTGACCGCTTCATGGAGACGCATCAGCAGAGCGTGCTGCGCTTCGAGCGCGGGAGCCGTGACGGGCGAGCGCGGATCGTTGCGCACGACGACCTTCTGCTCGTAGCGCGCGCCGTCCACGGTGAGCCTCAGTGTGTAGGCGCCGGGCAGGCCGAGAGGGCCTTCGGGCGACGCGGGGGTCAACGCGGGGTTGGCGTTGATCTCGAAGTCGTGGCTGAAGACCCGCGGCCTTGCCAGCCCGTACGTTCCTGACCGGCCTTCACCGCGGCCAACAGCGTACTCGGCCAGCGAAGGCGCTCCGCTGATGATCGCCGCGCCAGCCCCGAGGCTCACCCATGAGGCCCGACCAGCCGCACCGCGCTAATGCCTCGACGATGAGGGACCCCAGACGGCGCCAGCCCAGGATACGCTCGCGACCTCTCCCTCGAACTCCCTGGAGCCCCCATGCCAGAAGGCAAGGTCGAGGTTGCGCGCTGTTCTAAGCCCCGTCGTCTCGACGATGCGGGAAGTGAGTGCTCGTAGTGCAAGCAGGGGTCGCGCGCCAACCGGCAGCGTGGCGCGCCATACCCGCTGCCACCCCGCGGCCGAAGACCGGCGCCGCACCGGGCGTCTACCGGCGGCGTCGGCCCGAGAGCACGGCGCTCTACGAGGTGGTGCGGGATAACCTCGAGACTCTGTTCGGCGCGATCGACGACGGGGCGCTTGCGGTCCGCATCCCCCGACACGCGCGGACAGAACTCCTCGCCTACCTCGACTGCGGGCTTCTCTGTGGCCCGGGGCCAGGCTTCGCGCTCGCGGCTTTGCCCGACTGAAATGCCGTGGGTGCAGCGAAACCCGACTGGTGGCTTTCAGCTGCAAAGGGCGAGGTTATGCGAAGCGTTTGGTTATGCGAAGCCGTGAAGCGCCTCACCGGCCGACTGCGGTGAATAGCAAGGCGATGGCATCGCAGCGGGACGTGCGCAACTCCGCATAATCAAGACCGACGGGACACCCTACTTGGGGATGGCGTCTCATGCCGTCCGAAGGAGGGTCTCATGTTGGAGTTCTACGTTCAAGGCGAGTTCAGGCGGCGCCAGATCCGGGAGTGCCCGGTCGGCAAGCACCTGGATGGGTTTGCTGTGTGGCTGCGTTCGGCCGGGTACAAGCGCAGGCCGGGGCAACTTCTGTTACGCGGAGCCGCGCACCTCGGGCATTGGATCGCAACGCGCGGTATCAGGGAGGACCAGATCACGACGGCAGTACTCGACGTGTTTGCCCGTCACCTTGCGCACTGTGCCTGCCCGCAGGCGTTTCAGGGTCGGCGCCGCTACGACTGGGAAGGAGCGCAGCGCCTGGTCGGGCACTTGCGGCGCTCCGGTGTCGTGCCGTCGCTTCCGACTCCGGCGCCACCATCTGTGCCGCCGCCCGACGTGACGCAGCGGATCGGCGCGCTGACAGCAGTCACGCCCCCACAACTGCGCCCCGGGACGTTCCGACCGCCGGACGCGTTGATCGCATCGCTCCAGTCGTGAGGATTATGCGAAGTCGTCGTGGCCCGCTCGGTGCTCTGCGCCTCGCCGCGCCCTGCGCGGCTTCGCATAACCCAACGCTTCGCATAACCACGGTTATGTTGAGCTCAACATAACCGAGGCTTCTGCCCATCGTGCATGGGACGGCGGATGGCAGCGACGGCCGCAAACCTGATCGAGCGCGTTCTGCCGCCTTCAACCTCGCTTCGGCAGTGGGTGCTGACCTTCCCGTTCTCGTGGAGACCAAGGCTTGCCCAGGACGGTGAACTGCTGGGCCGGCTCACACAAATCTTCGTGGACGACAGAAGTTGAGGCTCACCGCCTATCCCCTCGCACCAGACGAAGACAGGCAACCGAGCCAGGTCACTCGGTTGTTCCGCCGGCTCCATGCGCACGGCCTCATCGCCAAAATCCAGGCACTCGCATCGTTGGCGGGTTTCCCTGGCCGGTCGAAGGACCATGTCCACCGCGATCAAACTCAGGGAAGTTGCCTACCCCAGTCTCTTCGCAACCGCCGCTTGATCTGTGGCAACATCTTCGCGAAAAACGAAGAATCTACGGGAGAAAGATTTTACGCTCCTGGTCCCACGCGCTCACGAGCCACTCCGCCGCGATGGCCGAGGGGAGCGCCCCGCCGATCACCCACGCGAAGAACCGGGCGCTTCCCGATCCCAGTTGCCCGCCTTCGGCGGCTCGGGCCAGCTCATCGATCACCTGATCGGCGGGCAGGCCTTCATGCCGGAGCGGGACGTCGAAACGGGCCCTTGAGGTCGTCGCGGGTCGCGGGCGCGGCCACGGAGCGGGTGTCGACCTGGTCGAGGTATCGGCGCGCGTGGTAGGCGGCGCGGGCGAGAGCATGATGTTCCATGACGGACAACCTAACCGAGCGGACCGCCGCCCCGCTATCCGAGTCTTGCGCTTGAATCGGTTGCCCCGTGCAGGCTCAGGGATGAGGTCACGCTGTGGGGAGACTCCGTCGGCACTTTGCGACGGTCGAGGCCATCCTCAACCTGGGTACCCTCGGGCGGGTCGACACTTCCGCCACCCCGATGTCGGCCCTGTTCAGCGGTGGAGGCCCTTAGGTCGGTCGTTTCTTCGGCGCTCCTGCGCATATCCGACTGAGCCTCGGGGGCCGAACGGAGACCCTCGTCGCGGGCCCCGCGCGAATGGACCGCATGCTCGACCGCGGAGATCGGTTGTCGCTCTACTTGGCGGCCAATGACCCGCGCCTGGGGGAATTCAAGGGAATAGCCGCTCGATCGTCCAGAAGATCGCCGTAGAAGCAATCAACGCCGATGCGGGAACCGCGACTCGGCTGCGGTACCAGACGCGATGGGCACACGGCCATCCCACGAGCACGAAAGCCGCGCCGATGACGGCCAGCTGCCCGGCCTCGACCCCCAGGTTGAACGTCAGGAGCGCGGTCAGGAACTCCGAGCGCGGCAGACCCAGATCCTTGAGGGCGCCCGCAAAACCCATCCCGTGCAGAAGCCCGAACCCGAAGACGAGGGCGACGCGCCAGGACCGGAGTTCCGAAAGAAAGATGTTCTCGATGGCCACGTACGCGATCGAGACGGCAATCAAAGGCTCGACGATCCTCGGTGACACGGAGACGAGGCCGTAGAGGCTCAGCCCCAGGGTGATCGAATGAGCCAAGGTGAATGCGCTGACTTGCAGCAAGACGGAGCGAGCGCGGATGCTGAGCAGATAGATGCCGAGCACGAACAGCATGTGATCCAGTCCGTGGGGCACGATGTGGGTGAAGCCGAGAGCCAGGTAGCGCGTGGCGGTGCCGAGTCGATCAACCGCGGGCACGGGCAAGGCCAGCGCGATCGGCGCGCTGCGCTGGCCGCCCAAGAGCCATTGTGTGACGGGGTTCTCCGTGGGAGCGGCTCGGACCATCATGGCGTAGGACGCGAACGTCCAGGCGTAGGTCCAGGCGAACTGACGCACACCCGGCGGGATCGGGCCGGTCAAGCGAATCGTCGCGACCGCGGCCGACATGTCGTCGGACCCGGGTGCGACGGAATACGCGATCTCGGGACGAGCCTCCCCTTCTCCGAAGTCGATCTTGACTCTTTGGCGAAATGTCCCGTCGAGGTTCGTGAGCAGCGACTGCAGACGCGCCGGACGCGTCTCGGTGATTGGCGACCGGCTCAAAGACGCCTCGAGCTTGTCGACGAGTGCTTCGGCATCGGTCACGATCTCGACCTCGTACGTCCGGCCCTCATGGAAGAGAACCGCCACTCGCGTGGTGCCGATCTCGTGAGCTCGGACCTCGGCGCCGGAAAGGAGCGCGACGACCACGGCGGCGAAGCAGCGGGCGATCCGACGCCGGCGCTTGGGGGGTGAGGGCATGACTGCCTCAGCGTCCGGAGGAGTTGCTGGCTTCCGGTTCGAAGGTAAGCGAAGCCCAGAAGCTCACGAACTCGGCGTTGGCAGCGGCCGGCGCCGGAACCATGTGCACGGCCTTGATCAGCCACATCCCGCCCGGGGGCACCCGGAAACGGACACGGCCCTCGCGGTCGGTGCGAGCCGCGAGCCGCTCGGCCGGGACCGAACGGTTCATGGCCACGACGAGGGCGCCTGCGAGCGGAAGGTTCTCGTAGGTCAAGCGAACGGGAAGGTCCTGACCGACCCGGAGCGCGTACGGGTTGCGTTCGGCCACGAGCTCGAGCGCGAAACCGAGGCGTCGATCGCCCGGCGCCTCACTCGGCGGTCCCGAGAGTACGAGGCTCTTAGCACAGCGTGAAAACAGCTCGCGGACCGTGGCGCCCGTGGTCCCGCGGCGGGCTCGCAGCGCCGCAATCGCATCAAGCCCTTCCTCCTTCAGATACTGGTCGAACTTCGAGGCCGGGGTCTCGAGCGCGCTCGGGTTGCTGGAATAGCCAATCACGAGCAAGCCGGCTGTCGCCACGCGCACGAGACCCGCCGGATCGGCGCCGTCCCGGCGCACGACCGGCCTGCGGCCGGTCACGTCCTCCACCACGAACTGGTTGACGAGCGCAGGATCGAGCGGCAATGGATCGCCTAGGAGGTCCTGCCCGACGCGTAGCCTCACACTAACGATCTCGCCGGTTGCGGGACGGAAGGGTCTCGGCTCGATCCACATGTCGTGGGCGAAGGCGGAGGCGGGGCACAGCATAACCGCCAACACGACTCCAACGCCGAGGCGCCGGGTCCCACTGGCTCGGCAGGCCGCGTGGTCGGGCGTTCGGCATCCGTTGATGAGGGAACGCGGAACGGCCCCCACTCGCGAGGGCCGTTCCGATACGATCGTGGGCACGCTAAGGAACCGGGATGTTCGGTACGGTCGGAACGTTGATACCACCGTGTCCCTGGAGCAGACCCTGGTGAGCGGGAGCCAGAAACGGGAACCGGTCGAGGTAGTCCTTGTCGTTGACCTCGACGCCCTTGGCGAGGCCGGCCGCCGGGTCGCCCGCAACGATCAGGCTGATCAGCACGCTGTTCACGTTCACCTGATTGCGGTTCAGCGGGGTCCCGCCGCCGAGGCGGCGCCCGTTGGGAAAGCTCGAATCGATGGCCGCGTCGAGGGTGATGACGTCAGCCGTGTATCCGTCGGCGATCGGAATAGGGCGGCCCAAGTTGATGGCTTTGATGATGTCCAGGCGGGGACCCTTGAGGGCGGTTACGCTAGCGGCGGGGACGCCCAGGGCCGCGTAGATGCCGAGGGCGTCAGCGTCCCGCACCAGCACCGGGAACAGGATGTCAGCCCCGAAGTTGGTCACATCATGGAGCGGGCTCGTATGCAGATAGAGTCCCTGGCGTTGGGTCCCCACGAGGCCGGCGTTGAAGAGTGGCAGGGCATTTCGGCCGACCTGGACGAAGTCGCCGAACCCCTTGGCCCCGGTCACGATGTTGGACGGATCGACGACCTGCGTTCGCTGACGGCTGATGCTCGTCCACACCCGGAGCAGGCTGTCGGTCGAGTTGGCCTTCAGCACGCCATTGTGGGGGATGCCGTGCGGGAAGATGTCGCTGATCGGGACCTCGAGGGCGATGGAGAAGACGTTGAAGCCCGTGAAGACGTCCTTGCCGGGCGGGCGGCGTGCGCCCGGGATCCCACCCAGATCGTCTCGATTCAGGTTGACCAGGTCGAAGATCCCCTTTTCATCGAGCTGGTAAGGGTCGTCGAACTGGCCGGCGATGATCCGCCCGCCGTTTTCCAGGGGGTGGATGTATCTGTCGACGAAAGGCTGGTCGTAAAGACCCACTTCCCGGCTCGTGGCATCCCCGGAGTCGTAGCCCGCGAAGGGGCCAAGGCCGTAGATGAGCCGGTCGGTCTGCGGGCCGTGGTTGTTCGGGAGGACAGCAAGGTTCCGACCCAGGATGTCGGCCTCACCGTCGTCGGTCGAGCCCCAGAAGCGCTTGACCTTCATGGTCTCGGTGCCGCCGGTGAGTTGCCAGAGCAGCTCGTTGCCGCCACCCAGAGGGTCCGTGGGACTGGGAGCCACATCGGGCCTGAGCCGTTTTTGGAATTCGACGCGGTACACCACTTTGTCCCTGAGGCTCTCGCCCTTGCCGATGTGAAACTCGTAGCGGTAGCCGTCGCAGGCACGCAGGCCCTGGTTGCCCTGACCGGGCTCGTGGAGCGGGTTGAAGTTCATGATCAGGTACAGCTTGTCGTGCGAGCCGTTCGACACCCACGCGTAGGTGTCGGTGCTGTCGGCACAGGGCTCGTTGAGGACCGTCAGCGCTTCCCGGTGGCTCGACGCGCCAGCCGGTGCTGCGGCCAAGAGGCCGGCGAATACCATTCCCGCCATCGCGGCCGCCCAGGTTCGAATCGTCATCTCTGCATCCTCCAATTTCGTGGTCATTTCTGCTTTCTCCAATTGTGTTCATACCCTCTACGAGACGAAAGGCCGAAGCGGATGTCGGGGCGGCCGGTTCGCTAGCTACTAGACCCAACTCGGGGAGCGGTTGCTACGGGTCGAGTCAATCCGCGGGCAACCCCGCGTGCGTAGACAATATCGGGGGCGAGGTGCCTCCCTGATACACTGCCAGCCATGAGCCCCTACCGCGACCGCGAGCCGACCCGGGAGGAGCCTCTGGAGTCTGCGCTTCTGGCCCTCGACGAGCTCTCGGCCCAGGACGCGGGATTGGGGCCGCGCGACGGGTTGCGCCAAGAGCTGCTCGACCTGGCCGAGACGCCTCGCCTGCCCCTCGACACCTCGGCCTACGCGTGGGAAGAGCCTTTCCCGGGCATGCGCATTTGCGAGGTTCGATCGGACCCCTCGCGCCTTATGCGAGGCTGCGTGGTGTGGGCGAAGCCGGGCGCGTGTACGGCACCCCACCGTCACCTGGGCGACGAGGTGATCCTCGTGCTTTCGGGCGCCCTCCGCGACGAGCGCGGCAGCTACCACGCGGGCCAGATCTGCCGAAGCCGCGAGGGGTCGGCTCATGTCGAGGAAGTCATGCCCGGGGACGACTGCTTCTGTTACGTCGTCTACTACGGGGGTCACGAGCCGGTTTGAAACACGCCCGCCCCAGGCGCCCGAGCGCCTCCTGCCCATGGCATCCGCCCAGGCCAACTCGCTCATCCGCCGCCTGACCCGCGGCGACAAAAACGCGCTCGGAGAATTTTACGATCTCTACGCCGGGCTCGTGAACGGCCTGGCGCTGCGCATCCTGCGCGATCGCGCGGACGCGGAGGACACGGTCCAGGAGGTGTTCGTCCAAGTCTGGCAGCAGGCCGCGCGCTTCGATTCGTCGCGCGGGACGCCCGAAGCCTGGCTCTGCACGATGGCGCGAACGCGCGCCCTCGATCGGCTGCGAAGGCGTTCCTCCCGCCGTGAGGACCCCGAACTCGAGCACGCGGGCTCGACCGAGGCGCCGAGGATCGAGGTGGTCCTGGCCGTGCGCAAGGCGCTCGACGCGCTTCCCTTGGACCAGCGCAAGGCGCTCGAGCTCGCCTACTACGAGGGGCTCACGCAGTCGGAGATCGCCGAGCGGCTCGCGGAGCCGCTCGGAACCGTCAAGACCCGCATCCGCACCGCCATGATCCGCTTGCGTGGCGTGCTGGGGCCGGCGTCGTGAACGACGAACGGAGCGCAGGGCAACACCACGGCGGCTGACGCGACGCGCTGGGGCGGGTCGACACTTCCGCCACCCCGATGTCGGCCTTGGGCATGCCGCTCGATACGCTTGACCGTGCTCTCGAGTACGGCACCGACCTCGCCACCCTGCCCGTACCAGGCGCCAAACCCGGAGTCCGAACGCGGCAAGGACCGTCTGTCTGCCTCGCCTGTTTCGCCGCTCGCGGCCCATCCCTCAATTGTCTGTCAGCGCCGGCATTTCAGCCATAAAGAAACGGAGGGCAGAATCGACCCTCTGTCTCCTCCGCACCATCGGACAGGGCCGAACCGGGCTTGAAACCGGCCTAAGACCGGGGCCGCCCTCCCTGTGCGTCTGTGTGAGTACGGTCACAGATTGCTTCAAGAGTCTCGGTGTAGGGTTGCGGCTGTAGAAAAAGCCGGAAACACCGGCGCAGTGTCCTGCCTCAGAGCAAACCCAGGGAAACCTAGGGACGCAGAGCAACGGAGCCCCAATTCGATGAGTCGGGCTAGCCGAGCCGCCAGGAGAAACATCGGAGCGGCGTCCTTGACGCCGTACATGATTAACGGAGGCTAGAACTAATGATAATGATAATGATGATGAAGACACGTATGACACGTACCACTGCCGCGATGGGCCTGCTGGCTCTCGCGGCCGGGTTGCTCGGCGTCGCCTGCGGTTCGGGTGGATCACTGAGCGGCCCTTCAGCGACCGCGGGCGGGCGAGGCGTCACCATCCAAGGAACGGTCAACGGAGGGGCGGGCGCAAGCTCAGTCCCCTCCGCCTCATCGACGAAGGCGGCTGGCCTCAAGGTTAGTGTCGTCGGCAGCAGCCTGTCCACCGCCACTAACGACAGCGGGCAGTTCATTCTGGCCGGCGCGCCCGACGGCCACGTCATCCTTCGGTTCGAGGGTCAGGGAGTCGACGCCCGGGTCGAACTCCTGGGTCTCGTCTCCGGTCAGACCATCAAGCTCGAGGTCAACGTGGCCGGGACCCAAGCCGTGACCGCCAGTTCGGAAGCGGAGTTCACCGGTTCGGTCACCGTGGTCGGAACGTCGTCTCTGAACGTCTCCGGAATCACCGTTCTCGTTCCCCCGGCCACGGAGATCAAACGCGGGTCGGCGAAGATAGCGCTGTCCGATATCAAGGTCGGCGAAACCGTCACAGTCGAGGGAGCACTCAACCCCGACGGCACGGTGATGGCTCGCGAGATCAAAGCCTTGGGAGCGTCTCCAAGCCCCACGCCTACGCCGTCGTCCAGTCCCACGCCCTCGCCCAGCCCCACACCCACGCCCTCGACCGGCTCGCCGATCGAGTTCAGCGGCGCGATCAGCAACGTCGGAGCGACGAGCCTCGTAGTTTCCGGCCGCACCGTCAGCGTGAACTCGTCCACCGAGATCAAGCGCGACGGCGTGACCGCCCGGCTCGCCGACCTCAAGACTGGAGACACGGCGAAGGTCGAGGGCTTGCTGAGTAACGGCGACGTGCTCGCCCGAGAGATCAAGGCGACGAGCGGGTCGTCGCCCGCCACCAAGGTCAAGTTCAACGGCACGATCCAGTCGATCACTCTTCCGAGTTCGCTCATGGTCAGTGGAACCAAGGTCGTGGTGAACGGCTCCACCGAGATCAAGAAGAGTGACGGCGGGGGTGGCGACGACGATGGCGATGATGACGACGACGACAAAGACGACGACGACAAAGGGTCGAACCAGGGAAGCGGCAGCCTGAGCAGCCTGCAAGTCGGGCAGCGCGTCGAGGTGGAGGGCACCACCCAAAGCGACGGCAGCGTTCTCGCCAAGAAGATCAAGGTCGACAAGTAGAGAGGCCGTCGGGGGTTTCAGTCGTATCACTCCCGAGGCCCTCAAGAGGGGTCTCGGGAGTCTTTGTTTTCGACCACGAATGTGGGAGCGGGCCGCCGGCGCGCTCTTCCGCCCCGGAGAGTGTGCCGAGGTATCGCCCTGGCCTACGCCGCATGAACCGCCGACCCAGGTCTCAAGCCCCCGGAGATGGAGATTCTCGGCGTGACCACCGTTGCCGGCAACTTCTCTGTCGAACAGGCGACCATTGATGCGCTGCGGATGCTCGAGATCGCCGGCCGAAGCGACATCAAGGTCTACCGCGGCGCCAACCTGCCGCTCCTCCACGAGAAGAGCGAGTACGCGACGATGCATCACGGCGAGTGGTGGTCGGATGCTTCACCAACGCCGCCGAGCGGGGGCTTCGCCAGGAACAAGGCGGAGGCGGTGGGCGCCGTGCAGTTCCTCATCGACACGGTGAACGCCCACCCCGGGCAGGTGACCCTGATGGCCATCGGGCCGCTCACCAACGTGGCGATGGCGCTGCGCCTGGAGCCAGGCCTTTCGCGCAAGGTGAAGGTGACGGTGGCGAGCCTCGCCGACCCCAGTCTCGTCACGTCCACGGAACTGATCGTCGACGTCGACACCAACCACGACATCAACTATGGCGTTTCCGTGGGCGGCGACAAGCCCTGGCCAGGGGCCGAGGGCGCACAACGCATGGCCGTCCAGCACGGTCTCGACTGGGACCGCTTCATCCGCATGTTCGTCGAACGGGTCACGCAGGCCGTTCCCTAAGAGGAGGAGCCGCTCGCCATGCCCAAGCGTCCCCGTATCGCCGTCGTCGGCAGCGCCAACGTCGACCTGACCACCTTCACCGACCTTTTCCCTCGTCTCGGTGAGACGATCTTTGGCCTCCGCTTCGATCTCGGCTTCGGCGGCAAGGGAGCGAACCAGGCCACAGCCGCGCGCTTG
>JANODX010000016.1:0-11041 GCA_031412915.1 Vicinamibacteria bacterium
ACCGGATCGGAAAGCGCTCCCGAGGGTGCGATCCGCGCCACGGAGGCAGCCACGCGCTCCCGTGCCGCCTTGAGGTCCGGGTTCCGGGCGAGGGTCTCCTCGAGGAGAGCTTTGACCGATGCGTCAGCCGCGAGTGGGAACACATCCTGACCGTGGGCCAAGGGCGCGGCCATGACGAAGACGAGGAAGGTGGAACGACGAACGAAGAAAGAGACGTAAGAAAGCACTGGAACCTCCACGAAGGAAAAATGCCGGGAAACAACGTCCGGCCTTCTTGATTTCAGCGAAGCAGGAGCTTTGCCGAAATGAGCGCACCTCTCAGGAGGTGCGCGTCTCGTGGAAGGTCAGATCCTCAATACCGCGCGCGCGACGGTGGGGCGGGTCGGGACCTGGAGCACGCGGACCGCCCCGGGCAGGGTCGCGTCGATCGCCACTGGATGCGCCGCCAGGGAGCCGGAGGCCACGATGAGAACCGTGGTGGACGGAGCCGCCGTCCTCGAACCACCGTCGCTCACGCAGCAGGCGCCGTTGATCGAGGGCCCGTCGGAGGCGCAACAGTCGTCCGCGGCCGTCTGGGCGCAGGTGAGGCAGGGGCATAGCGCGAAGACGAGGCTCAACACCATCATGGCCAAAAGACCTCGACGGAGCCGACGCAGCGCGGAAGTCACGGGCCTTTGTATCACTCCGGGGCCGGATGTCGCAAGGATGCAATTGAACCACCCGACATGAACTGCGAGCCGAGAAGGCCCCTTGGGTCGACTCATCACGCGGTATAGGCACAGGAGCGAGGAAGCGTGACCCGCTTTCTACAGAGTGCATGCAGCGAAGGCGTGCGAACGGCAGCAAACCACCGGGAAGCCCGAGACAATGGGCTCCCCGGCTGTCCGTCTACTTGGCCGCCTGAGGCTTCTTCGCGCAGGCGCAGTCCTTCCCGCAATTGCACTTGCCGCCCTTGTCGCATCCGCAGGTTGTTTCGCCACACGCTTTGCATTTCATAGGTGTATCTCCACAGACCGGGTCATCCGGCGGGTTCACCTACTGCAAGGCGGGTGCCACACGACCTCAGGGCTTGGGCGTTGGGGCCGGTCGCCTTCGACTGGAGGTGTGCGAGTGACGGATGCGCCACGCCCCGTCATCTCCCTTCAACAGGACCAGAGTCTCGAGTCCTCCCGCATTCTCGTCGCGCTCCTTCATATGGACTTTGAGGCTGTACTCCGAAGTCACGTACGCCGTTCGTTTGTCGGCCCCAAGAACGTGGACCACGACATTCGAGTGAGCAAACGTCACGGTCAGGAACTCGGCCATTTCTGGTCCCAGGTGGTGGTCCCGGTAGTCGGCCCAACCCTGGTTGACGCCGCCGCCTTCGAAGATGGTGACGTCGGGGTGGTAGAAGACGGCCAAGCGATCCAGGCTTTTGGCGTTGAACGCCACGTCGTACTCGACGATGAAGCGTTGAATATCAGCGGTTTCGTCAGCCGCGGGAACGCGCGCCGCGGAGCAAAGCGTCAACGCGAACAGCAGGGCAAGGTGTCTATTCATTGGGTTCGCGATCAGTGCTTGGGGGGCGTGGCCGCCGGCATGGCCATGGCTCCGACCATCACTTCGGTCACAGATTTCTTGCCTTGCTTCTCAACCACGGAAAGGACCACGCGCATCCCCACCATCACATCTTTGGCCGAGCCGGGGGCTTTCTCCTTCTTGAACACCGTCTCCTTGGTGAGGGCGATGGTCTCTTTCTTCCCGTCGGCGGTGCTGACGTCGATCTGCTCCGCGGTGATGGATACCACCGTGCCCATGACCTTGTGAGCATGGCCTTCGTGGGCGGTGGCGGTCACCGCGATGGCGGCCGAGGCGACTACGAACGAGGCGATGGTCAGGAACTTCTTCATGGTGAAATTCTCCATAGTGATTGCCGGTAGCGGCGGTTGTCTAGTGGCTTACGTGGTGAGGCGGCTTGACATCTCCGCCCTTGAGAAAGGTGTCGATCGATTGTTCTTCTTCAAATTCGGCGCGGCTCATCGGGTTCAAGGACGCCATCTCCGCGATCTCTTCCGGGGTGATCTTCGGAAAGTGCCGAATGAGGTGGACGAGTTCCCAACTGGCCTTTTCCGACTCCGGCGTTCCGTCGCCCCACGCCGGCATGCCGGTCAGCCGAATCCCATTCTCGATGATGCCGAAAAGCTCGCCATCCACGAGATCCTGGGTGGCGGGCAGGGTCATGTCCGGCGCCCTCGGGTAGAGGCTTCGACCGATCGAGGTCTGTCCTCGCCCGTCGTTGCCGTGGCACGACGCGCAATGGTCGGCGAAGTGCGCTCTGGCGCTCTTCATGACTTCGGCGGTGAGGGCCACGGGGTTCCGGGCGGTGTGTAGATGGGACGGAGTGGCCAGCCTTCGCAGCCGGCGCGCCATGAACGCCTCGATCGCCGTCGGTTCATCCCGCGCGCTCACACCCCTGGAGATGATCGCGAGGGGAATGGCCAAGCCGGCCAATCCGGCCAGAGCGAGGCCGCCGGCCACCAGCTTCTTCAGCCTGGTCAAGACCGAGACGCCCCCGATTTGAAAGCGACCGTGCCCTTTGGGTATTCGTACCAGCCCGGGTCTTCGTCGTAGCTCGTGAGGTTCTCCCGAACCTTGACCACCGTGAACATGCCGCCCATCTCAATGGGCCCGAACGGACCCGTGCCGGTCATCATGGGAAGAGTGTTGGGCAGGCCCTTCATGTGTTCCGAGTGCTGGGCGTGCTCGGCCATTCCGTCCTTGCCCATCGCTATGTATCCGGGCGCGAGCGCGCGGATCTTTTCCTCAACTCCGGATTGATCGACCCCGATGACGTTCGGGATGTCGTGGCCCATGGCATTCATCGTGTGATGGGGCTTGTGACAGTGGAGGGCCCAGTCTCCCGGGGCATCGGCGACGAACTCGAAGGCCCGGGTCGTGCCGGGGATGACATTCACCGTCGTTTCCGGCCACCATGCGGTCTGGGGAATCTGTCCGCCATCCGTCTCCACCACCCACACGCGGACCCCGTGGACGTGGATGGGGTGGCTGGTCATGTTCAGGTTAGCGAGCCGAACCCGCACCCGATCCCCGAGCCTGCAGATCAGCGGAGCGGTGCCGGGATAGCTCCGGCTGTTGAAGGTGAAGAGATTGAAGTCGAGCATCACGTTTGGATTCGGGGTCATGGTGCCCGGGTCGATGAACCACATGTGGGGGAGGATGCAGAAGTCGCGTTGAATCGTGCGCTCGGGCACGCGGGGGTGGATGATGAAGAAGCCCATCATGCCCATGGCGAGCTGCACCACTTCGTCGGCGTGCGGGTGATACATGTGAGTTCCGTGCTGACGCAGCGTGAACTCGTAAGTGAAGGTCTCGCCGGGCTTGATGTGCGGCTGATTGAGGCCGCCCACGCCGTCCATTCCATTCGGCAGAAAGATGCCATGCCAGTGGACGCTGGTGTGCTCGGGCAGTTTGTTGGTGACCAGGATCCTGACCCGGTCGCCCTCGACCGCTTCGATGGTCGGCCCCGGGGTTGAACCGTTGTAACCCCAGCAGTTGACGGTCATCCCATCGGCGAATTCGCGCTTCAGCGGCTCGGCGATCAGATGGAATTCCTTGACGCCGTCCTTCATGACAAAGGGCAGGGTCGAACCGTCAGGAGTCACCACCTTCGTGTAGGGGAGCGCCTTGCCTGATGCGGACGCCCTCGCGGCTGGTTTGACCCTGGCTGGCGTGGGTGTGGCCATGGCATGGCCTTCGTGCTGTTCCGGGCCCTCGACCCCGGCGAGCCCTTTCGTGCTTCCGGCGAGCGCGCTCCCGCCCGCGAGCAGCGCGGCCTGCGAAAGGTACTTCCGACGAGTCATCATCGAACCGTTTCTCCATTGGGCCGTTTCGCATCCGCGTCAGGGTTTCCGGGTTTTTCCGTCGATGCGGGCAGCCGACCGCCCGCGGCCCGCTCCAGTTCGGTCCGGGCGATCCAGTAGTCACGCCAGGCGTCTATGTAGCCCCGCTCGGCCGTGACCTCGGCCTGCTTGGCCAGGAGCAGGTCGTAGGCACCCTTCAGCATCATGTTGTAGTGAAGAGTTGTCTCTTCGAGGATCCGCACGCGCTGGGGCAGCAGTTCGGTCTCGTAACGCTCCTTCACCTCCCGCGCCGCCAGCATGGCGTCCCGGGCTTCGCGCACCTCCGAGCGGGTGTTGATGGCGAGGCCTTCCAGCTGTCTCTGGGCGCGTTCGTACTCGGCCTTCAGCCGGGCGATCGAAGCCTTCCCGGTGTCGAAGATGGGGAGCTGAAGGCCGAGAGACGGACCGGTCACGCTCTGTCCATCCGTGTCCTTCTCGTGCTGGACTCCCACCTCGATGCCCACCGGAAAGTAGCGGGTCTTCTGTTTGAGAGCGAGCGCCCGGCCCACCGTCTCCACTCCCCAGCGCGCCGCCTCGAGGTCAAGGCGGTTGGCGATGGCGAAGGATTCGAGCCGCTCTGTGCCGACCTCCTGCTCCGGCAAGGGCGGCAGTCCCTGAGGCATCTTCCAGTCGATGTCCGGCCCCCACAGACCCATCAGTCGGTTGAGCCGCTCACGGTCCCGACGAACGTCGATTCGAGTCAGGGCCAGCGCCATCGCGGCCTCGCTGGCCGCGGCCTGGTGGTTGAGAAGTTGCAGGTTGTTGATGTTGCCCGCCGCGCTCTGCCTCTGCGCAAACGCGACCGCGGTCTGTTCGATATCGAGAATCAGGGCGAGACGAGTCGCAAGTTGCTCGCGCCCCGCCAGGGTAAAGAAGGCGACCTTCGTATCCGACATGGTGCGGATCAACTCATGGCCCACGCGGAGTTTGGTCGCCTCGAGTTGAGCGGTCGCGAACTTCTGTCGAAGGGGGCGGATGAGGATGTCCAGAAAATCCTGGACCAGCGAGATCTCGTAGTTCGTGCCCGTGGCTCCCTGATTCGGGAATCGCACGAATCCTTCCAGGCTGGGGTTCGAGATGCGGCCGGCCTGGGCGAGATCGGCCTGGGCGATGCCGAGGTCTTGAAGGGTCGCCTGCAGCTCGCGATTGTTGACCAGGGCCACCCGCGCGGCGGCCTCCGCGGTCAGTTCGTCCTTGAGGATGTCCCGAACGATGCTCTTGATCTCCTGAGCGTCGGCGGGGGATCTCAGGAATCGGGCGTCGTGTCCGGATCTCTCGCGAACCTTGCCCGAGATGTCCACGAACGCCGGCCCGGGATCGACGCTGGCACAGCCCACAGCCCCGACCGCGGCCGCGAGCGCCGCCAGCGTGAGGACGCGCTTCACTTCTTCTCCTTCACCTTCTTGACCAGCGGCATTCCGCAGATCGGGCACGTGCCGGGTCTGGATTCCGCGATTTGCGGATGCATGACGCACGTGTAGGTCTCGACGGGGGCCGCCGAATGGTCCATAGGCGAGTGGTCCATGTCAGGCATGGCCGGGGATGGAGGCGCGGCGGGCGGTGGAGCGTTCGGGACCGCAGTTGCAGGGAAGAGATCCAGCGGCTGAAGCCGTCCCTCCGGAGCGTCAGGACTGGCGGGGCTCGTCGCTCCTTTTGTCGCCGGGACGGGCACGCTGGCGCAACCCGCGGCGGCCATCTGGGCCAGGGCGAACACGACCATGCAGGGAATGAATCTCATCCTTCTTAACCTTAGGGATCCAACATTAGCCCGACCTTAGAGAGCCGCACACTCTCTCGCACGCCCCGCGGGGTTACGAACCAGAGTCCGCGGTTTTCGCCCTGGCGAACGCGATTGCCCCGCTGATGGCCAGCATCAATCCGAACAGACACACGATCGTGGGTCCGGTAGGCAGATCCATGCTCTCCCACTGCGTTGAAAGCGCCAACCCGGTTACGCCGGCTATGAGCGCCACTCCCCACCCGATGGCCAGGCGGACGGCTATTCGGGAACTGAGCAGCGCCCCGCAAACCGCGGGCACGATCAAATACGAGAAAACGAGGTAGACCCCGGCGATTCGAACGAAGCTCGTGACCACGAGCCCGAAGGTCGCGTAGAAGGCGAAGTCCCAGAGCCTGACGCTCATTCCCTGGCGCTCCGCCTCATCGAGGTCGAAAGAGATCAGGTAGAACTTGCGCCGCAGCGCGTAGTGCAATGCTCCCACGCCAAGGAACAGGGCGGCGGTGCGCAGAACCTCCCCGCGCGATACCAGGAGGACGTTGCCCACGAGGAGGTTCTTGATCTCCTCGTCACCTGCGGCGGT
This sequence comes from Vicinamibacteria bacterium, assembly GCA_031412915.1. GTDB lineage: Bacteria > Acidobacteriota > Vicinamibacteria > Fen-336 > JAGNNV01 > JAGNNV01. The sequence goes on from JANODX010000016.1 coordinate 6,221, forward strand.
CCGGCTTAGAACGAGAGTGGCGGCCGCGGCCGAGACGATATAGATGATCCCTATGATCGCCTCCTGGGGCACGCGCGGATGCTTGAAGCGGGTCAGCGAGAACAACGCGGCGCCGGCCATGGTGAACGCGAGGGCCAGAGCCTGCGGCAGCAGGTCATGCTCCGGATGGGCGCCCAGGAGCACGGCGGTCGCGATTCCGAGCGCCGCGATCTGAGCCAGGGCGAGATCCACGAAGATGACGCCGCGCCCCACCACGTGCAGTCCGAAATACACGAGCATGGCGGGCAGCACGACCAGCGCGATGAGCGGCCAGAGCCACAGCGAGAAGAGGTCCATATCCTTCTGCTCCTACCTCGCGGCCAGGGCCTGCGCCACGCGTTTTACGACGGTATCCATGAGATCGATGTAGGTAACCGTGCCCGGCAGCGCGCCGGGGAACTGAGCCACATCCACGAGCGTGGCATTGGTCTTCGAGGCCACGGCCTCCGCCGTCTTGCGCGGTTGATAGGGCTCGACGAGCAGGATTCGGATGTTCTCGGCCTCCATCTTCTGCATGACCTTGGCAAGGTGAGGTGGCGACGGGGGGATGCCGGGCTTGGGCTCGAGGAAGGTATCAGCTTTCAGGGAAAAGCGGCGGCCGAAGTAACGCCAGGTCGGGTGGTAGGTCACGATCTGCCGGCCCGCATAGGGCTTCAGCGCCTCGGTCCACTCCTTCAGCTTCACGTCCAGGCGGGCATTGAAGCTGTCCACGTTCGCCTTATAAGTAGCAGCGCCCGCGGGGTCGAGGGCGGCGAAAACCCGGCCGATGTGTTCCGCAACCACCTTCGCGTTCAAGGGATCGAGCATGAAGTGCGGGTTTCCCGCGACGTGGGTGTCCCCCTGAGAGCGGTCCGGAGGACACGGCCCGCTTTGTAGCCGTAGTTGATCTGCAGGGTGGCGCAGCCCTTCGTCGAATCGCGACTCGAGCGGACGCCAGGACCAGCCCGGGAACCGCCTTGCATCCTCAAGGACACGGACCTGTTCGGGGCTCAGGAAGCCGAGTCGGTAACGACGCCGGTAGTACGTCGCGCGGTGCCCGAGCGGGAAATTACCGACTCGATGTGAATAGAGTACGGCGGCGTCTCCTTCCTCGCCGACGTAGCCATCGACCAATTCGAGAAATTGCTCGAAGAGCACACCAAATCGGCGCCTGCGCCGCGCCGTTCGAGACGTTCGTCGTGTCAAGCCTTATCAGCGTACGTCCTAGCGAAGAAGTTTGGTCATTCGCCTCCGACAAGCTTGAACTCCCGCAGCAGTGCGCCGATCTGGGTCTTGTCGAGTTCCTTCATCAGCAGGTTGCGCACGAACGCGGGACCCGGGATATCGATCTCCTTCCCGTCGCGCAGACGGCTCGACGCGGCCAGGAGCATGCGGATGTCGTAGGTGGAATTGAAGACCTCGGGCACGCCGCGCTCGACGTTGAGCAGCGTGTAGACGGCTTCCATTGGCGTGCGCACGGAGTATTCGGTGGTGAAGACGCAGTCGCGCTGCCTCGACTCCGCGAACTGGCCGATAAAGGCGAAGTTGACCGCGCTTTCGGGCACCACATCCGGCCGATCACCGGTTTGGCGCGGCATGAAGAACGCGGTGATGTACGGCATCATCACGGGCACCGTCTTCGCACCGGTGGCGGCCAGCTTGGGAATGTCTTCGACCGGCACGCCCATGTGGTAGAGCCATTCCTGGGTGATCTCTTCGCCCGTGCAGTCCTGCATGGGCTTCTTCACGTAGTCGCCGGGCTTCTCGACGAACAGCCCGTAGACCCACACGACGATCTGGTCCCTGGGCTGGGCCTTGAAGTGCGGCTGCCGGTTCACCGTCCAACTGAGCAGCCACGAGGAGTCCTTCGCCGTCACGATGCCGCCCGTGACGACCTTGCCGCTGAAGGGGTCGCGCCTGGCGATCTTCCCGATGTAGCTCGGGATTCGTTCGTCGAGCGTGGTGACGGTCGCCGACTCCCACTTGGTCTCCGGGATATGCGCGCCGAACACGTCCGGGCGGCCGAACGCTGGATCCTTCGCGGCGATGCGCCGCCACAAATCCCAGGCCGGCGCAGGCCCCTCATTGAGCAAGGCCCTTGTGTGGTGGTCGCCGCTGTCGGAGTTCTCGGTGAGCGAGCCGATGGTCATGAACACCAGGTCATCGGGGCCGAGGTCGGCGCCATCTTCGGCGCCCTTGCTGCGCCAGTGGATGCGGGTGGCCTGCTTGCGGCCGGCGGTGATGTCGAAATCGACATCCGTGACCTCGGCGCCGTACTGGAAGACCACGCCGTGATCCTGCAGCCACTTGACCAGCGGCAGCAAGCGACTCGTACTGGTTGAACCTGGTGAACTTCAGTGTGGAGAAGTCCGGCATGCCGGCAATCTGGTGGATGAAGCGGTGCAGGTACAGCTTCATCTCCAGCGCGGAGTGCCACTCCTCGAAGGCGAACATCGTTCGCCAGTACAGCCAGAAGTTGCTGATCAGGAACTCACCACCGAACACTTCGCTGATGCGCTTGTTCTCCATCTCCTCGCGGGTGGCCAGGAAGAGCTTGATGATCTCCTTCAGCGCCTGCTCGCTGAGCGAGAACAGGCCGTCAGTGTGCGCGTCCTCGCCGCGATTCACCGTGGCGCGCTGCAAAGAGAGGTTGGGGTCGTCCTTGTCGAGCCGATAGAACTCGTCGAGCACGCTGGCGCCCTCGATCTCGAGCGACGGGATCGAGCGGTACAGGTCCCACAGGCATTCGAAGTGCTCTTCCATCTCGCGCCCGCCGCGGATCACGAAGCCCTTCTCCGGTTCCTTGATGCCGTCCAGCGCGCCGCCGGGCAAGCGTTGCTGCTCCAGGATGGTGATGCGCTTGCCCGGCATCTGGCCGTCGCGGATCAGGAAAGCCGCGCCCGCCAGTGCCGCCAGGCCCGAGCCGACAAACCAGGCCGTCTTGTTCTCCACGCCATCGGGCTTGCGCGGGCGGGCGAACGCTTCGTAGTTGCCGCTGCTGTAATACATGGGGTTTCCTTTGCGCTGTTGCGCGGATCAGGCCGCAAGGACCGGATAGTCGGTGTAGCCCTTGGCGCCGGGCACGTAGAAGGTGGCCTCGTCCGGGACGTTGAGCGAGGCTTCCTTGCGCATGCGCGCCACGAGGTCGGGATTGGCCAGGAACGGCCGCCCGAAGGCGATCAGGTCACCTCGCTTGTCGCGCAAGGCCTGTTCGGCGCTCTCGTGGTCGAAGCCCCCGGACAGGATGAAGAGGCCGTCGAAGCCCGCGCGCAGCTTCAGCTTGAAATCGGCGGGCACGGGCGGCGTACCCATGGACGAATGGTCGACCAGATGCAGGTAGAGCAGGCCCAGCGCAGAAAGCGAGTGGACCAGCGTGAGGTACTGCGCCTCCACCTCGGGGAACGCGCCGGTGCCGTTGAACACGCCGTAGGGCGAGAGCCGAATGCCCACCCGGTCGCGGCCGATGGCGGCGACCGTGGCGCGCGCGATCTCCAGCGCCAGGCGGTTGCGGCGTTCGTTACTGCCGCCGTACCCGTCGGTGCGCAGGTTGACCAGCGGGTTGAGGAACTGCTCGATCAGGTAGCCGTTGGCGCCATGCAGCTCGACGCCGTCGAAGCCTGCGTCCAATGCGAGCTTCGCCGCGGCCACGTACTCGTCTATGACGTGGGCGAGGTCGTCGTCGGTCATCGCGCGCGGCGTGCTGTGCGGCTGCATGCCCAGGGTGTCGGTGAACATCTCGCCCGGGCACACGGCGGCGCCGGGTCCCAGCACCTCGGCGCCCGCCGGCAGGTTGGCGACATGCGCCACGCGGCCGCAGTGCATGAACTGCACGAAGATCTTGCCGCCTTGTTCGTGGACGGCCGCCGTGGTGGCCTTCCATGCGTCTGCCTGCGCCGCGTCGTACAGCCCGGGGATGCGTGGGTAGCCTAGCCCGTTCGGACTGGGCGAGGTGCCCTCGGTGATGATCAGGCCGGCCGTCGCACGCTGGCCATAGTACGTGGCCATCAGTGCATTCGGCGTGTGCTGGGATGTGGCCCGGCTGCGTGTCAATGGCGCCATCACCATGCGGTTGGCGAGTTGCAGCGAGCGGGCAGAGAAGGTGTCGAAGAGCATTCGGAGGAACTCCTGGGAGGGGATCGATCCTGTGGGCTGAGATGGGCATGCTTAGCCGGTGAGGCCTGCAGGGTCTGGGAAATGCAGCCTGCGCGCCACGGGTCCATCAGGTCTGTTCGCTGGCGTACATCGGTTTGTTCCCTACCGAACCGACCAGGGGATGCGCGTCGGATAACTTTTCAGAGAGGGGCCCGCTCCATGCCGCAAAGCACCACCATCAATCGCCGCATCGTTCTGAACGCCCGGCCGCGCGGTGCGCCTTTGGCCGAAGACTTCCGCGTCGAAAGCGATCCGGTGCCGAAACCCGATGCCGGTCAGGTCCTGCTGCGCACGCTGTACCTGTCGCTCGACCCGTACATGCGCGGCCGTATGAGCGACGGGCCGTCCTACGCGGCCCCGGTGGCCATCGGCGACGTGATGGTCGGTGGCGCCGTGTCACGCGTCGAGGTGTCACGGCATGCCGACTTCAAGGTCGGCGAACTGGTGCTCGGCTACACGGGCTGGCAAGACTATGCAGTCTCCGACGGAAAGGGTCTCACCGCCCTCAATCCCGGAGATCCACACCCCTCGCGCGCTCTGGGCGTGCTGGGCATGCCGGGCTTCACCGCGTACATGGGGCTGCTGGACATCGGGCGCCCGGTGGCCGGAGAGACCGTCGTCGTGGCCGCGGCCAGCGGGGCGGTCGGATCG
>JANODX010000017.1:0-4852 GCA_031412915.1 Vicinamibacteria bacterium
GTCTCGCCGATGGGATCATGTCCAGCACCCGGTTTGCCGCCCCTTCGAGGCCGCCGGCCGGTCGGTTCGCCGCCTCGTTGTCCGTCGCCGCGGCCCTCGTGGCGAGCGTCGCCGCCAATATCCTCCTGACCCCGAAGGCCCGCGAGCCTGAACGGCCTCCCCTTCGCCTCTCCGCGGCTCCCTCGGAAATACTCACGTCCTTCTACGCGAAGGTGGCTCCGCAGGGTCGGCCCCTGACGCCGTTGAAGACGGGGCGGGCAGGTCTCCTGTGATGCGATTCAAATCAACCCTGGCCACGGTTCTGCTCGCCGTGCTCGTCTCCTTCTCGGTGACCTACGGCGCCCACGTCTATCGCTCCCCGGTGCAGGCGACGGCCGACGACCCCTTCGACGTCCTCAACCTCTCGGCGGAGCAGAAGCAGAAGATCCACGCGATCTCGATGGCGCATCATCCGAGCCTTCTCGCGCGTCAGGCCGCGGTGGACGCGAAACGCCAGGGACTGGCGGAGCTTCTGGCCGCCCCGGGCGCCCTCGACGAGCTTGCGGTTTCGAGGACGCTGCAGGACGTGGCCCGCCTCGAGGCCGAGCTCGATCAGGAGGTGGCGCGAAACCTGGTCGAACTGCGGCCTCTGCTGACCGAAGCCCAGCAAGGGATCCTCTTTCAGCACATCGTATTGCGTCATCCCCGAAACCCGCGCCCCCCAGGAGGCCGCCCTTGAGTTCCCTGACCACTCGCCTCGTCCTGGGTGCGGTGACCCTCACCCCTCTCGCCGGTCTCCCGGCCGCGTCGATGCCCCGGCTGATGGATCTCTACAACGCGCATCCGCGCGCGACCGCGACGAACCGGGACAAGTGCGTGGTGTGCCACACGAACACGGATGGCTCCGGCAAGCTCACGACGTTTGGAGAGAAGTACGAACACCAGGGGCTCGAGTTCACGGAAAGCCTGATGAACGAATACCCCAATCTCTTCGCCGCCGCCGCCTCGTCGTCCGCGGGCAGCGGGGCGTCGAGCGGTTCGTCGAACCCAGGCCCGCCCTCGCAGAGCCAGGCTCCCTCCGAAGCGGCACCCCCCTGGACGGCCGCCGCCTACTTTCGGGCCGAGTGCACCAAATGTCACGGCAAGCTGGGGGATGGCGACCCGCTTCAGGGCGTTCCCGCCTGGGCGACGAAGCAGTGGCTCACCACCCGCTCGACCCAGAAGGCCGAGCTCGTGAACATCATTCTCAACGGCAAGGACAAGATGATCGGCCATGCCGGCAAGATCACGGAAGCCCAGGCTGCGGAGCTGTACCTGCTCATCGTTGAGATCGCCAGGAAGAACTCCTAGTTGCTGAACCGACTCGTTTCGACCCGATTGACCAAAGAAGATCCGAAGGAGACATCAATGCGTTCCCTGCTCTTGCCCTTAGCCCTCCTGGGTGCGGCCGCTCTGGCTCCCGCACAGACCATCAACCTTCAGGAGTACTACCCGACCGGCGAAGGAGATTCGTGGACCTACCAGTTCCACAACTACCAGCCCGACGGGCAGGTCAACTACACCACCAAGACCTTCACCATCAAGGGCGAGGTGGAGATGCCGGATGGAACCAAAGCCAAGAAGCTCATCGATCAGAAGGGCTGGTACTACATCTTGCGGATCGAGGCGGACAAGTACCTCCACTACGGGGAAGAAGAGGACAAGGGCCTCGTCACCAACGATCCGCCGTTCGAGTTCTATAACGCGCGGAACGCGTTCGGCAAGACCTACCAGAACGTCCACAAGATCTCGGACGGCACGGCCCGGGGCAGCGAGGTCGTCCTGGACGGCTATGAGTCGATCTCGACGCCCGCCGGCGAGTTCAAGGACTGCCTCAAAGCGACCTTCAGGTACATCAACCCCGGCGGTTCCACCTTCACCTCCATCACGTGGCTCGCCAAGGGCATCGGTCCGGTCAAGAAGGAGTTCATGATCTATTCGCCCAAGGCCGGTCAGACCCTGCGCTTCGACCGCGAGTTGATCACCGCGAAGGTGGGCGGCAAGCAGGTGGGCGGGACCATGACCGCCGACATCGGCGCCTACTTCCCGTTCTTCCAGGCCGACGAGTGGACCTACGAGTGGACTTACACGATGCAGGACGGCAGCAAGCGCACCGAGGACCGCACCCGTTCGTTCGCGGGCACGGACTTCGCCGGCCGCACCGCTGCCTACAAACTGATCGACAACAAGGGCAGCTACCAGCTCTACACCTACGATCCGAGCAACGGCATTCAGATGCATTCGAGCTTCGAGAACCGCGCCGGGGGCCAGATCCTCTCTTACCAGCCGGCCGTCTCCATCGTTCGCGCCAACCAGGTCTTCGGCAAGGACTACAAGTGGAGCGAGCCCATGATGGAGCAGCCCGAGGGCGTTACCGAGCGGACCAGGCGCCTGCAGAAGTGGACGTCGCGCATCGATGGCCTCGAGACGCTCGAGACACCCATGGGAACGTTCGAAGTCCTGAAGACCACGCTGTCGTGGGAGACCACGAAGTCCCTCTCCACCCAGACCTACTACTTCGCCAAGGGCGTCGGGATCGTGGGCATGAACTATTCCCACGTGGACACCATCACGGGCAAGCGGGGCATCGCTCTGGTGTCCCGGCTCAAGAAGGCCAAGCTCCAGGGTGACCTGATCCAGAAGGTGGCGGACGTGGAGCCCCACCTCGCGAACCGGGCGAATGCGAAGACCGCCGAACTCGCCGACGATCCCGAGGCGCGCGCCATCTTCAAGGCCGCGTCCATGAATCGCTACATCTGGGACAACGGTTTCCCGGGGTTGACCGCCGACATCGAAATCATCAACCTGGGCAAGCCCGCGGTGATGGCGAAGGTGACCGTCGACCAGAACCTCATCCTCGACTTCGACTGCGAGAAGTGCGACGGCCAGCTTCGCTCCGAAGCCAAGGCCTACATGTCCCAGTTCATCACCCACCGCGCCTACGAGTCGTTCGAGGACAAGTACGGGGTGGGCAAGGCCGGCTTCAAGATGGTCAACAACAAGCGCCCCGACGGCATGGTGGAGATGCGGATCGAGGGAGACACCGCGATGGGCTCCTGGTATCTGATCGATCCCAAGAAGAAGGAGGTGAAGAAGCTGACCCGGAAACTGGGCGGGCCGATCGAGTTCCTGATCAATCAGGAGCGAAACATACGCACCGAGGACGGCCGCTACATCGCGAACTACTATCCCGTCGAGTTCTACACGATGATGGGGGAGAAGAAGATCCCTCTCGGCACGATGGTCTACGACGACATGTTCCAGAAGCAGGGCAAGTGGTGGATGCCGGTCCATCGCACGGTCAAGGGCGAGATGCCCCTGATGGATCGCACCGTCCAGAAAGTGGACATCGAAATGAACTTCAAGAACGTGAAGTACATGGGGCCGCAGAGCGCCGCCTCGAGCAACCCGCAGCACTGATTTTCGCGGGAAGGACAAGACCCTTTCGGCGCCCTGCCCCTCCTCGCCGCCGCACGAACGCGCGCGCTCTACCTCGAGGCGCTCGCCCGCCAGAAGCGACGCCGGTTGGACCGGGCGCCGTTCGGAATCGGTGTCCGCGGCCCGGGACCCGCAGCCCGGGACCCTTGACACGCCGCGGGGCTTGACCTACGCTTCGATTGCTGTTCGATTGTCATATCCTTAGTACAATTGAGACACTCTCTTAGGCGGAGGACTTGTCCTCCCTCGATCATCAGATCCCAAAGCCCAGTGCTCCTCCCAGCTTCGAGGTTCCCATGTTCAGACTCTCCATTCTGCGCCGACCCGTTCTGGTCTCAACTCTTCTCGGCCTTCTCGCGAGTCCGCTCCACGCCCAGAACATCGGCAAAACCACGGGGAGCATCCGCGGCGTCGTGAAAGACGACATCGGGGGCGTTCTTCCCGGGGCCACCATCACCCTCTCGAGTCCCAGCCTGGTGGGCGGCCGCACCGCGGTCACCGGGGGCGATGGCTCCTACGATTTCCCGGGTCTCGCCATCGGCGTCTACAAGGTGCAGGCCGATCTCTCTGGTTTCGCCCCAAGCGTCGTGCAGGGACTGGACCTCAAGGCCGGTCAGACCTTGAGAGCCGACATTGGCATGAAGACGGGCGGCCTCACCGAGAGCATCACGGTGGAAGGAAGCGCCATCATCGACGTCGTCTCGGTGGAGCAGCAGAACGACATCTCGGCCGAGACCTTCAACGACCTTCGGCGTGATGATCGAGTATTACCTGGCCAGGAAGCCCGCCGGTGACCTGCTGCTCACCCTCACGGATACGGACGGCAAGATCATCAGGCAGTTCTCCAGCAGTTCGGAGGAAGGCCCCCGCCCCCCCGCCATGGCAGGCATGAACCGTGGTTGATGGAGAAGTTCAGCACCCTCTCGTGGGCCGTCGGCGCCGCCGATGCGAGGCCCACCGCTTCGATGGTCGCGCTCTTCGAGGACCTCTCGCAACGCCTGGAGGTCCAACGGAACCGGTTGAACAAACTCGTTAAGGAAGAGGTTGGGCCTTTGCGGTCCCACTGATGGAGCGCCGAGCGCGTCAGCGGACGGTTCCTCTACGCGAAGGCGAGTCTGCGGTTCTAGCCGGGACCGGAACTCAGGTCAGCGGGAGGCTCTTGAACCACCGCGCGAACGGCATCCACGCGGCGGACTGAGCGAGCGTGAACCACAGTGCGTGCGCGGGCACGAAGATCTTCAGCATGGTGGCGAGAGCCCAGCGGCTCTGCGGATCGATGCGCCTGACCAGGATCAGGCCAAGAAGGATCAGATCCGTGGTGCCGAAGGTGATGACCTGATAGTAGAGATCGTTGGGCAGCGGCGGGAAGTAGAAGAAGAGGATCCTGCCGAGGATC
>JANODX010000018.1:0-5106 GCA_031412915.1 Vicinamibacteria bacterium
GCCCCAGGAACGACGCAACTCGTCATGGCCACCCCACAGCATGCCGAGATTCTGCGCCTAACCGGCTCTCTCGAGTCCGCTCTCTTCGATTCGCTCCCTAAACTTCCACCCTCGGTGTCTCACGCCCATTGACACGTTCCGCGGCGAGTCGAGGCCCGAACCGGGCTACGACCTCCAAGATCGTGGACGGGAGCTCGGAGCGCTCGGCGGTTCCGAAGCGCATGAGAATCACCCCGATTTCGCGCTTCCCACTGGCGAGGACAAGTTGTCCGAAGTCCTTGTCCTCCGTGAGGAGTATGCGCCCGCGGTCAAGCGCGAGAGCCACGACCCTTTCATCGGGCGCACCGCAGGCGACCTCGGCAACGGCGATGACATCGTGACCGTGGGCACGGAGCGCGCGGACAACTGCGAAATCGCAACTCTCGTCGGCCAGAAACTTTAAAGTCGGCTGAGGACTTCAGTTGCTGGTCGAAGTCAGCACGAGTTCTTCGTGGGAGACCGTATCCGCGGCGTACGCCAGGGCTGCTCGGATTCCTCCACGGGTGAGATGTGGATAGGCGTCCAGCACGTCAGCCTCGGTCGCGCCTTCGCTGAATTTCCGCACGACCAGATCCACGGTGATTCGAGTGCCCCGGATGACGGGTTTGCCCAGCATGACGCCGGGGTCCACGGAAATGAGGGAGTCAGTCATAGGGTCGGGTGCCTTTGCCTTCGCGATCTTACGACTGCTGGGGATTTTGGGCGTCGACGGGGTCGGACAACACACTGCGCAGCGACGCGGTGCCGGCGGAGTAGCCAGAAGCGTCCAGCGGCCCAAGGCCGGGCTTCGCGCTCCCGCAAGCGGGACCGCTCGCGCTGCCACGAGTCGCCCGCCTGTGCACGAACCCCTGAGTCTCGAGGAACCCAAAGATCTCCACCAGATTCTCCGACCCGAACGTCTCATCCGACTCGATGGGCAGCTCGAACGCCGCGCACTTGATGTGCGAGATCAGGATATGCAGGTTGTCGGGATTGATCCGCCCTTCCTCGGCCGAGGCCCCGAAGAAATACTCGGGATTCCGCCCGATGAACTGATTGAGCGGCGTCGAGTTCAAAACCAGCACCGCGGCCGAAGTCGACCCGCGCCGCCCCGAGCGCCCCGCCTGCTGCCAGGTGGACGCGACCGTCCCCGGATACGAAAGCATCACCGAGACATCGAGAGCGCCGATGTCGATCCCAAGCTCCAGAGCGTTGGTGGAGACCACACCCAGCACCGACCCCTCGCGCAACCCCCGCTCGATCTCGCGACGCTTCATCGGCAGATACCCCCCGCGATACCCGCGGATCACACCCTCCGACCCGGGCTTGCTCTCGAACATGTCCTTGAGATACGTCACCAGCACCTCGGTAGCCAGACGCGAGGGCGCGAACACGATGGTCTGAAGCCCCTTCTCCAGAAACCGAGAAGCGATATCCCGCGCCGAACCAAGCGCCGACTTCCGAATCCCGAGCTGCCGATTCACCACCGGAGGGTTGTAGATCGCGAAGTACCGATCCCCGCGCGGGGCCCCGCTCTCCTGAATCCACTCGACGGGCTTCCCGGTGAGCGCGGTCGCCAGCTCCGCCGGATTCTTGATGGTCGCCGAAGAACAAAGAAACTGCGGATCGCTCCCATAGAACCGGCACAGCCGTCGCAACCGCCGCAAAACGTTGCCCACGTGCGACCCATAGACCCCGCGGTTCATGTGCAGCTCGTCGATCACCACGTATTTCAGGTTCTCGAACAGCTTCACCCACTTCGTGTGATGCGGCAGGATCCCCTTGTGCAGCATGTCGGGGTTCGTCACCACGATGTGCGCCTTCGACCGGATGGCCTTCCGAGCATCCTGAGGCGTATCGCCGTCGTAGGTGAAGGTGGCGATGTCCTCGCCGAGAGCCTCGATGGTCGCGTAAAGCTCGGCAAGCTGATCCTGAGCCAGCGCCTTGGTGGGGAAGAGGTACAGCGCCCGCGTGTCGGTGTCCTTGATGATGGCGTCAAGGATGGGCAGGTTGTAGCACAGCGTCTTCCCCGAGGCCGTGGGCGTCGTCACCACGAAACTCTTCCCGGCCTTAGCCAGGTCATAGGCCGCCCGCTGGTGCGTGTAGAGCTGATCGAGCCCGCGGCCATGGAGGTACTCGGTGAGCTTGGGCGAAAGGTCGGGAGGCAGGGGCGCAAAAAGCCCGGAGGTGGCGGGGTAGTACCGAAGGGCCACGACCACGGGGTCCGTGGCCAGGCTCTTCTCGATCTCAAGCCCCTTGAGGATCGAAATCAGCCCCCCAGTACCCCCGTCCCGCGCCAGGGCGGTTGAGGCGGGGTCCTGGGCGCCCCCCGCCCCCGTCATTGCGAGGAGCTCTTCTGACGGAGGCGACGAAGCAATCTTCGAACCGGGGCCGTCGGCAATGGTCTTCACAGGGAGAGATTCTTCCATAGCGCCATGTTCGTACGGGGGGAGGTCGGTTGGGGTCCGTTTTCGCTCTCGTTTCGGTCCCGCAAGGATTCACCCCCGCCGTCATCGCGAGGAGGGGCTTCGGAAGGCGACCGACGAAGCGATCTCGTTCCTTCGGCCCCCCGGTCGAAACTCGAGTTGGCTGTGTCTGCGCAGGCTCCTCCTCGCCTTTCATTCTGCTTCCTGAGTCTTCGAGATTTCGTCGTATGGTCACGCATGGCCTTCTGTCGACCGATCGTGGTCGTCCTGCTCCTGGCTTTGGTATCCCCGACGCGGGCTCAGGACGCGGGGAATCGGATGACGGTCGTCGCGGCCCCGCGGGCTCCGGCTTCGGCTGAGTCGGTGGCGGCGATTCGTGCGGGGCTCAGGAGTCCGGACGCGCGCGTTCGGGCGGCGGCTGGGCGGGTTGCGAGCGTTTCGGATCCGTCGCGCTTCGTTGGTGACTTGTCGTCCGCTCTGGCGGCTGAGGGTGATGGTGAGGCGGCTCGGGAGGAGGCTTGGGCCCTGGAGATTGGGGATCCTGTCGGGTTCCCTGGGCCGATTCTCAAGGCGGCCGAACGTAGTACCTCCTCGGTTCCCGCATGATGGAGGTTCCAGGGATGACCACAAGGCGCCAGTTTCTGAACACCGCCGCTGTCGCAAGCGGAAGCGCTCTTATCGCGCAGAGCGCGCTACCGGATCTCGCCTGGGGTGCTTTGCCTTCGCCGATGAGCATCCTCATCCTTGGCGGGACCGGCTACATCGGCCCACATCTCGTGCGGCTGGCCGTGAGTCGAGGGCACAAGGTCACGACCTTCACCCGGGGTCGCCGCAAGCCTGAGCTGCCTCCCGGAGTGATCCAGCTCATTGGCGATCGCAACGGGCAACTGCAGGCACTCGAGGGCAAGACGTGGGACGCGGTGATCGACCGGCGTGTACTACCCGTACCTCAAGCGAGGTCTGTGGATCCGAAGGACGGGTCCGAGAGTTTCGGCGTGCAGAAGGCGCATGGCCGCAGCGACTCGCGAAGGGCGGCCTAACCCTGGCGCCCTGGAAAGAAGTCCGATCCGGTACAGATGGTCGACGTCCGTGACCTGGTCGCGTTCTATCTCAAGTTGCTGGAGGAGAGACGCGGCGGGACCTACAACGCCGCGGGACCTCGCGAAGCTCTCACCATGGAGGGCTTTCTCGACCAGGCCATCAAGGCGCTCGCCTCCACGTCAAGGCTGGTGTGGATCGATGACTACGAGTTCCTCAAGGCGAAATGCTCGAAGGAAACGACCTCGGTCACACCACGATCAAGAACGGCAAGGCGATCGCCGGAGGACTCGCGTTCCGACCGTTGGCGGAGACCGTCAAGGACACGCTGGCGTGGTGAGCCACGGTGCCCGAGGAACGTCGCGCCAAGCCCCGCTTCATCATCACACCTGAAATCGAAGCAAGAGCGCTTTTGGATTGGAAAGCGAGAGGTTAGGTACGGGCAGTGGACCGGGAGCAGATTGGGTTTCGTACGACGGCAACGTGAGAAAAGCGCCGGGTCGTTGCGGGACCCTGGGGCCACGAGACTGCTTCCTCGGCTGCATTTTCGCTGGCTTCGTCACAATGACGGGGTGACCGGGCAAGTTGGGGGCGGGCTAGCGAAATTGCGCAAGGGGAGGACCCGAACTGGCCTTGGCGCCTCGTAGCCTCCAGGATCTCCCACCTTGATGAAGGAGATCCGTTCATGGATGTTGAAACGGGCCGACCCGGACGGGTGCTGCACCGGACGACGTTTGAGGTCACAATTTGTGACCTCAAAGGACTCTTCAAGGAGAGCGCGCGATGAGGCCCGAACGCGGCGGGCTCGGACCTTCGGCGGATGTCGATGCCCGGGTCATCGTCATTCGAGGCAGGCAAGTCATTCTCGATACGACCCTTGCGCAGGTCTACGGAGTCCCCACGAAGGCGCTGAATCAAGCGGTCAGGAGGAATATCGGGCGATTTCCGGAGGACTTTCGGTTCCAGGTGACTCGGGGCGAGTTGGCGGAGGTGGTCACAAATTGTGACCACCTCTCTCGCCTCAGATTCTCCGCCGTCCCTCCGTGGGCCTTCACCGAACACGGAGCGATCATGGCGGCGTCGGTCCTGAACAGTTCACGGGCCATCGAGATGAGCGTATTCGTCGTGCGAGCCTTCGTACGGCTGCGCGATGTTGCGCGCACGAATGCCGAGATCGCCAAGCATCTGGCGCTTCTGGAGCGCCGGGTGACCGCACACGATGGCGCGTTGAAGGAGGTCTTCTCCGCGATTCGGGGACTTCTTCAGCCCGCGCGACTTCCTCGGAAGCAGATTGGGTTTCGTACCCCATGAGGTTGGGCGCCTTCCCGAGGATCATATCGCGTTACGATATAGTGTCTGCGCCTTGATCTTGTCCTTCCGCTGCGCCGAGACCGAGACCTTGTTCAGACGACACCGTGTCGCTCGCTTCGTGAACATCGAAGCAGTGGCTCGACGGAAACTGGATCAGCTGAACGCCGCGACAACACTCGACTTCTTGCGAGTGCCTCCGGGCAATCGTCTGGAGGCGCTGAAGGGCAATCGAAAGGGACAGCACAGCCTCCGCGTGAATGATCAGTATCGAGTGTGTTTTGTCTGGACGAAGGAAGGGCCGGAGGGCGTTGAG
>JANODX010000019.1:0-10687 GCA_031412915.1 Vicinamibacteria bacterium
CCCCGAACGTGATCGTGGCCGATCCCGGCGGCGCGGACATGCTGATGCCGCGGTCTGCCAATCGCTTCGCGACGTCCGAGGCGTTCACGTCCTTGAAGGTGACGCGGGTCAGGTTGGTGCCGTTGGGGATGCGCTCGATGCCGATGCGGGGATGCTTCGCCATGGCCGCGTAGAACGTCTCGGAGGCCTCGACCGCGCTCTTGAGGCGCCCCTCGAAGCCCTCCATGTAATGTCGTGCCACCGTCGCGTTCCAGCCCACCGCAAGGTTGCCGCCGAACATCCGCCGCACATGGAACATCCCGTCGAGCACGCGCCTGGGTCCGGCCAGGATCGAGCCGATGCCGCAATTGAAGTATTTCCACAGCGAGACGTAGACCGTGTCGAAGTGCGCAGCGTACTCGCGAGGCGAGATGCCGGTGTAGGCCGAGGCGATGAAAAGGCGGGCGCCGTCCAGGTGCATGCCTATGCCCTTGTCGCGGGCGAGTTCCGAAATCCGCTTTGCCTCGTCCCAATCGAACATCTGGCCGCTGAGCCGCCTGATGGGGCTCTCGATCGCGATCGCGCCGACGTCGGTGGCCACGCGTCCGCCCGCGGTGCGGGTCAGGACCGCTTCAACCTACGCCCGGGTGAAGGTCGCGCGACCGGGGCCAAGCGGCATCAGGGTCAGGCCGGACAGCGTCTGGCACGCGTCGCCCGTGTCGTTGTAGATGTGACTCACCTCCGGCACGATCACCCGCCGCTTCGATCCCGAAAGCGCGCGCAACGCCAACTGATTCGCCAGCGTTCCCGAGGGCATGAAGACCGCGGTTTCTTTCCCGAGGAGCTTCGCCCAGTGCTGCTCGAAGGCCTCGACTTCCCCGCCGAGCAGATAGTTGTCTTCAGCAACGTCCTTGCTCTGACCCAACCGGTTCAGCAGCGCCGCGTACTCGCGGGGCGAGATGCCGATACCATCGCCGGAGGTGTGAACGATGCGTTCGGGCTCGGCCGCCGCGCTGGCGAGCGCCGAGTTGTAGGGCAGACACCCGACTGCGGCGGTGGCAGTCAGGGTCTCGACAAACCCGCGACGCGTGGTGTGCTCCATCGGCTCTCTTCTCCTAACCAAAGAACAGGTAGCTGACCCCGACCGCGCCCAGGAAGCCGGCCCAGATCCAGTTGAGCATCCTGTTCGCATCTTAGGCCGGGACGAGGGCGGGCGCGCAGTTGTCGAAGGATGGTCGCCGGATGGTCTACGTAACTTCGGAATCCGGCCGTCTCGAGACCGTGGCTCGGCGCTACCCTTCGCTCGAACGCAGGTGGCAGGTGTCGTCGGGTCTTGGCGTCCAGCCGCGATGGCGACCGGGGCGTCCGGCAACGCGGTCACCATGGTCTCGATTCGCAGGGATCTGGCTCTGGGCCGAACGGGGTCGTAGTACGATCCAAGAACAGATCGGAGCCAATCGTGACTCTCTCAGCCGGGACTCGCCTCTGTGCCAATGCAGTCCTCGCGCCGACGCAGGTCATCGGGGCGGGTGGAGTGCGCTAGGTGACCGTTCGACTCAAAGAGAGCGAGGCGGTTCGCCGCCTGCACGCACAGTATGCCGTGACCCACGCCCTGGCCGGGTCCGGGTCGCTCCGGGAAGCGGCGCCGAGGGTCCTGGAGGCGATCTGCCAAACCCTCGGCTGGGAGCACGGGGCGCTCTGGCGGAAAGACGCCGCGGCGGAACTCCTTCGCTGCGTCGAGATCTGGAGCCCGCCTGGGCTGTCGTTTCCGGAGTTCGTGTCAATGAGCCGCGGCACGACGTTTCTGCGCGGGGTGGGGCTCCCCGGACGCGTGTGGGCGAGCGGTCAGCCCGCCTGGATCCCCGACCTGACCAAGGACCGGAATTTTCCCCGGGCTCCCATCGCCGTCCAAGAAGGCCTGCGCTCGGCTTTCGGCTTCCCCGTCCTCCTCGGGCCCGAGGTGGTGGCGGTGCTGGAGTTCTTCAGCTGCAAGATCCGGCGGCCTGACGAGGAGCTCTTGAAACTTCTCGCCACCGTGGGCAGCCAGATCGGCCAGTTCGCCGAGCGGCGGCGGGCCGAGGACCAGCTCCAGACCCTTTTCGAAACCTCCCGGGACCTGCTCGGCATAGTGGGCTTCGACGGCTACCTGCGCCGATTGAATCCCGCCTGGGAGCGAACGCTCGGCTTCACCTCCGAGGAACTGCGGGCTCGGCCCTTCCTGAATTTCGTCCATCCCGACGACAAGGAAGGGACTAGGGAGCAGGCGGCCAGGATCGCGGCCGGCTCGAGCGCAGTCCTTTTCGAGAACCGCTATCGGTGCAAGGATGGCTCCTACCGTTGGCTCTCCTGGAACATTATCCCGCTGGCCGAAGAGGGGTTGAGTTACGGCTCGGCCCGAGACGTGACCGAGCAGAAACAGGCCGCATCCGACCTTCGCCGGGCCCGGGAGGCGGCCGACGCCGCCAACCGCGCCAAAGGCGATTTTCTCGCCAACATGAGCCACGAGATCCGCACCCCCATGAACGCGGTGATCGGGATGGCGGAGCTCCTTCTCGATACCCGACTCAGGCCCGAGCAGCGCGAGTATCTGGACGCCTTGAAAGACTCCGCAGAATCACTGCTCGGTCTCATCAACGACATCCTGGACTTCTCGAAGATCGAGGCGGGCAAGCTGGAGCTCGTCTCGGCGGAGTTCGACCCGCGCGAGACCTTGGGCGACACCCTGCGGACCATGGGCGTGCGGGCGCACCAGAAGGGTCTGGAACTGGCCGGCCAGGTCGCCCCCGAGGTGCCGGTCCGGCTGGTGGGCGACGCGCCGCGGTTGCGCCAGGTGATCGTCAATCTCGTGGGCAACGCGATCAAGTTCACCGAAGCCGGCGAAGTGCTGGTGAAGGTGGAGGTGGTGGAGGAGCGCGCGGGCGAGGTGACGCTGGCTTTCGTGGTGGCCGACACCGGCATCGGCATTCCACCCGACAAGCAGCAGCTCATCTTCGACGCCTTCGCCCAGGCCGACAGCTCCACCACAAGGCGGTACGGCGGAACCGGCCTGGGCTTGTCAATCTCCGCGCAGCTGGTGCAGCTGATGGAAGGGAGCCTGAGTGTCACGAGCGAGCCGGGCGAAGGGAGCCGCTTCCGCTTCACCGCGCGCTTCGGACTTACGGGAGCGCAGCCGGCCGTCCGGCCGACGGCGAAGCTGCGCGGTCTGCGCGTCCTGGTCGTGGACGACAACGCCACGAACCGGCGCATCCTCCACGAGATGCTGACCCATTGGCGCATGCGTCCGACCTCCGTCGCGGGCGGACGCGCGGCTTTGGAGGAACTCGATCAGGCGGCGCGCCGGCGGAAGCCCTATCCGCTCGTGCTGCTCGACTCGCAGATGCCCGAGATGGACGGATTCGCGCTGGCCGAGCAGATCAAGAAGCGACCCGAGCTCGTAGGCGCCTCGATCATGATGCTCACTTCCGGTCCTCGCCCCGGAGACCGGGCACGGTGCCTTACCCTGGGGTTGTCTGCCTACCTGACCAAGCCCATCAAGCAGTCGGATCTGCTGGACACGATCATGGGCGCTTTGTCGGGTCGGCCCGCGGGAGGGCACCCAGCAACCCGAAGCCCTCCCGCCGTCCGAAAAGGACCTCGAATGCGGGCGCTGGTGGCCGAGGACAACGCGGTCAACCAGCTGGTAGCGGTGGAAATGCTCAAGCGAGCGGGGTACCGCGCGGTGGCCGCGGGCAATGGCCGGGAGGCGCTGGCACTACTGGAGCGAGAGTCCTTCGACCTCGTCCTCATGGACGTGCAGATGCCCAAGCTCGACGGCTTCGATACCACCATCGCCATCAGGGAGCGCGAAAAAGTCACTGGAAACCACCTCCCCATCGTGGCCCTGACCGCCCACGCCATGAAGGGCGACGCCGAGCGGTGCCTGGCCGCGGGCATGGATGCCTACCTTACGAAGCCGCTGGAGATGGTCCAACTGCGGGGCGTTCTGGCGAGCATCGGGAAGAGCCGTCCTTCATCGAAGGCGCCCGCGAAACGTGTCCTGTCCGACCGGGGGTTGGTCGACGAGCCACGGCTGCTCGACCGAGTGGGCGGGGACCGGAAGGCCCTGGCGAGGCTGGTTGGGCTGTTCCTGACCGACTCGCGCAAGCTCCTGGCGCGCGTGCGCGGGGCGGTGAAGCGGGGCCATGCCCCGGACCTCCGCAGCGCCGCCCACGCGCTCAAGGGATCGGTAGCTAACTTCGCGGCCCCCGCCGCCACCGCGGCGGCCGCCCGCCTTCAGGAGATCGCAGAGCGAGGCGACCTCACCGAAGCGTGGCTCGCGCAGGCGAGCCTGGAGCAGGAGATGGTCCGAGTGCGCGAACGCCTGGCGATGATCGTGGATGGAGGAAGCGGCCGGAAGGCTCGGGGGCTGATCCTCGGGCCGGTCAATCGAGGTACTTGATGAAGACCACCTCGTTGTGCGCCTCGTTATAGAGAAGCTCGTCCACCGTCTGGCGTGTCATCAGCAAACCGAAGCCCCCCGGGCGCAAGCCCTTCTTCTCCCTCTCGAAATAGTGCTCGATGGGCTGGTCGGGCGCGTTGCTGAGGGCCGAGTGGGTCAGGCCCTCGAAGCTGAAACCCTGGCCCGGGTCCGCGATGCGGTAGAGGAGCATGCGGCGCGCGCGCAGGTAGGAAATTCGAACCGTCTGGTCTGGATCGAGCTTGCCTCCCCACTCTATGGCGTTCATCAGCAGCTCACGAAAGGCCTGGGCCACGCCGGCTCGGACGTCCTGGGGCAGGTCCGTGTCCAGGCGCGCCATGAACTCGTGGATGCGCTCCGCGGCCTCGCGGTCGCACGGCACGACCAACTCGACCCAGTCGGGGCGCGCCGAGACCACCTCGATGGGCCGCACCCCCGGCTTGGAAGCGAGAGTGCTGTGGACCAGTTCGACGAGCGCCTTCGGCTCGACGGGCTTGGTTACGAACCGGTGGGCCTGCGCCCGGATGGCCCGGAGCATCGTCTCGGAGGTGTCGTCAGCAGTCATCACGATCACCCGGGGTTTCGAGGGCTCGTCGCGCAAGCGCCCCAGGACGGTGAGCCCGTTCATCCCCGGCATCCACACGTCGAGCAGGACGAGGTCGAATTTTTTGCGGCGGACGCGGGCGAGGGCGGCGGCGCCGCCTCCCGCGGTCTCCACGGTATAGCCGGCAGAGCGAAGCTGCAGACTCAGCAACTCGCGAGTGGTGCGATCGTCGTCGACTACGAGGATCCTGGTCATTGATTCCTCCGACAACGCTTCAGAGCGGAAAGCACAAAGTGTACTCCCCCGAGTAACGCGCGTGACATCGTGGGCCGAACCTCGAGGTTCTTGGAACAGGATCGGATCTCTTCTTGTCACCCTAGGGACGGGAGGTGCCTACGGAACAGAAACGCTGGAGCCGCCGATCCGGATCATGAGCGCCCTCCGGAAGCAGCTGACCTTGGACCTGCCTCAAGCACCCGGCGCGGCGCAAGGCGGGCGCCGGCTGGATCGGCAACCGCTAGACTGTCCGGGCTCATGACGCTCTCACCCGGCTCTCGGCTCGGACCCTACGAAATCAGTGCCGCGATCGGCGCGGGCGGCATGGGGGAGGTGTTCCGGGCGCGCGATACCAAGCTCGGCCGCGATGTAGCGATCAAGATCTTGCCTGCGGCCCTGGCTCAGGACGCCGAGCGCGTGGGCCGGTTCCGTCGCGAAGCGCAGATCCTCGCCACCCTGAATCATCCGAACATCGCCGCGATCTACGGCCTTGAGGAAGCGAACGGGACGGTTGGGCTGGTGATGGAGCTTGTGGCCGGCGACGACCTGTCCCAACGTCTGCGCACCGGACCGATTCCCATCGATGAAGCCATCGCCATCGCGAAGCAGATCGCGGAGGCGCTGGAAGAAGCCCACGAGAAGGGCATCGTCCATCGCGACCTCAAGCCCGCCAACGTCAAGGTCACGCCGGAAGGCAAGGTCAAGGTCCTCGACTTCGGTCTGGCCAAAGCGCTCGATGGCGGGCTTCGACGCTTCGACCAAGCTCAGCGTGGGCAGGGTCAGCCACCGGGAGCCTCGGACGCTGAGCTTGCCCGCGCTGAGCCTGGCCGAAGCGTCGAAGCGTCTGACTCCCCCACCATGTCGCGGCACGCCACCGAAGCGGGAATGATCATGGGCACGGCCGCCTACATGAGCCCCGAGCAGGCCAGAGGCAAGGCCGTGGACAAGCGAGCCGACATCTGGTCGTTCGGCGTCGTGCTCTTTGAGGTGCTCTCGGGGACGCGCCTCTTCAAGGGCAAAACGGTGAGCGACACGCTGGCCGCGGTGCTGAAGGAAGAAGTCCCGTGGACCTCGCTGCCGCCCCAGACCCCGCTCAAGGTGACCCAACTGCTGAGACGGTGCCTCGCCCGGGATTCGCGACAAAGGCTGCGCGACATCGGTGAGGCCCGCATGGTCCTGTCGGAGCCGCTCGATTCATCGACCGCGTCCGCATCAGGGCCGGCCGCGCCAGGAGCCGCTCCCGCACGACGCTCAATCCACGGGGCAGCCTTGGCGCTTGCCGTTCTTGCTTCCGCGGGCGCGGGTGCCTGGGTGTGGGCGCGTCTCCATCCGACATCAATGCCGGCAGCGACACGATTCACCATCCCGATGCCTGCGGGACAGATCCTCGCCGGCAACAGCGGTCCCGCCATCACCCGCGACGGCCGAACCATCGCCTACGTGGCGCGCGACGCTTCCGGCGTGGCGCGCCTGTATCTGCGACCCCTCGATCGCTTCGAATCCACCCCCGTCCCCGAAAGCGAGGGGGCGCAGCAGCCCTTCTTCTCACCGAGCGGGGACCGCGTGGGCTTCTTCGCAAGAGGCAAGCTCATGACCGCCGCGGTCGCCGGCGGCGCGCCCACTGCCATCGCCGACGGGTCGTATCTGACCTTCGGGGGAACCTGGGGCGAGGACGACACGATCGTATACGTTCCGACCCTCATGGCCGGGCTGCTTCGAATCCCCGCATCGGGTGGAAAGCCGGAGAGACTGACCCAGCCGGATGGCGCGTCGAAGGGATATGGGCACGCTTTCCCCCAATACTTGCCGGGCGGGCGCGGAATCGTCTTCACGGTCTGGGGCGGTGTCGACTCCGAAGCGCCCGGGACGGCGTTCCTGCCCAGCAACTCCTCGACGTGGAGCAAGGTGACCGGCTCGCGATGGAGAGTGGCCTACGCCGCTTCGGGCCACCTTCTTCTCGGCGGGCCCCGTAACATCACGGCCATCCCCTTCGAGCCTGGAAAACCGTCGTCGAAAGCCCCGCCGACGCTGGTGGTCGAGGACGTGTTCGGGTCCTTGAACCAGGTGAACTCGTGGTTTGCGACCTCGCCCGCGGGTACGCTTGTCTATGTGCCGGGCGACGCGATCCTCGGGCAGCTCGCGTGGGTCGATCGCGGCGGAAACATCACGAAGATCGAGAACGAGCCCGGACGACTCGCCGATCCGCTCCTCTCCCCCGACGGCACAAAGGTGCTCTTCGTCCAGGACACGACCCTGTGGATCATGGAGCTGCGCCGCGGGACCCGAACGCGGCTCACCTTCGACCGTGACGGCGAGAACCGCTTTACGGCCTGGAGCCGTGATGGCGCCGCCGTGTACTTCGCCTCCAACCGAAGCGGCGAATGGAAGATCTATTCCGTGCCCGCGGCCGGCGGATCGGCGACGCTTCTGCTCAATCGTCCCGGGGTTCAGTTCCCCATGTCGAGCGCCCCCGATGGCACCCTGCTCTTCGCCGAGCGACCCGCGGGAAACTCGACCGACCTCTACTTGCTCTCGCCCAAAGGCGAAGTGACTCCCTTCGTCGTGTCTCCCTTCAGCAAGGTCGCCGGTCAATTCTCGCCCGACGGTCAGCTGCTGGCGTATGGCTCCGACGAGACGGGGCGCGACGAGGTGTACGTGCGTTCGGTGGTCCATCCCGACGACGTGGTCACGGTGTCGACCAATGGCGGACGCGGCCCGAAATGGGGGCCCGACGGCAAGGAACTCTTCTACCGGCGCGGCGACGCCTTCCTGGCCGCGACCATCACCACGGCCAATGGCAAGCTCTCGGTGGGCGACTCGACCAAGCTCTTCGAGGTTCAGGCCGCTTCGGGCACGAGCTCACAACAGGGCGGGTATTCGGTGTCTCCCGACGGTCGTCGGTTTCTCGTGCAGCTTCCGGATCCACGCGCCATCCCCACCCAGATCAACGTGGTCCTCAACTGGTTCGAGGAACTGAAGGCGAAGGTGCCCCCGCGATGAGCCTCTCGTCCGGCACGCGGCTCGGTCCCTACGAAATCGTCGCCGCCATCGGCGCGGGCGGGATGGGCGAGGTCTATCGCGGGCACGACGCCACGCTGAACCGGGACGTGGCCATCAAGGTGCTGCCCGCGGCCATGGCGAAAGACACCGAGCGCCTCGCTCAATCATCCCAACATCGCTCACGTCTACGGGCTCGAGGAGGTGAGCGGCCCGGTCGGGCTGGTCATGGAACTCGTGGTGGCTGCTGCGACGGCTTTTTGCTCGTCGTCGGCTCCGAGTCAAGAAACCAAGCGTGCGGACGACTGCAGGCTGAGGCGGAGTGGCAGGTGCTCGGCGTCAACGATCTCGCCGAGGAGATTCACGTCACCCCGGCCCTCAGCGTTCGGACTCGCAGCGCCATCTACTCGTTGAGCGCGCCGCGTTGGGCGGGACGGTCAGCGGGCCCTCTCGATACGTCCCAGAAGAGAAGACCCTAAACTCCCCACTTCCCGAGGAGAACGAATGGCCCAGATCACCCTGACCGTCAACGGCAAGGCCCACCCGGTCGACGTGGACCCGCAGACCCCGCTGCTCTGGGTGCTGCGCGACACCCTCAACCTGACCGGCACCAAGTACGGCTGTGGCATAGCTCAGTGCGGCGCCTGCACCGTGCATCTCGATGGGGAGGCGACTCGCTCGTGCGCCACCGCGGTGGAGGACGTACAGGGCCGCGCCATCACCACCATTGAGGGCCTCTCCGCCGACCGCTCGCACCAGGCACAGATCGCCTGGATCGCCGAGCAGGTGCCCCAGTGCGGCTACTGTCAGTCCGGCATGCTGATGACCACAGCCGAACTGCTGAAACGCAAGCCCCGGCCGACCGACGCCGACATCGACGCGGCCATCAGCGGCCACATCTGCCGCTGCGGAACCTACCCGCGAATCCGCAAGGCCATACACAGCGCCGCCGCCCTGGCCGCGCCGAAGCCGGCCGTGAAGGGAGCGGTCAAATGAGCGCCCCGAAGAGCCGGGCCCGCCGTGACTTCCTGAAAGCCGGGACCACCGGCGCCGCCGCCCTCGTCATCGGCTTCCGCTGGTCGGGAAACGCCCGGGCTCAGGAAGGTCAGGAGAAGAAGGCCACGAACCCCTTCGACGCCTGGGTGCGCATCGGGGCCGACGGACGCGTGCGCCTGATCCTGGCCAAATCGGAAATGGGCCAGGGCGTCACCACCAGTCTGCCCATGATCCTGGCCGAAGAGCTGGCGGTGAGCTGGAAACAGGTGAGCGTGGAACAGGCGCCCACGAACCCGAACGTCTACGATCACGGGACCGGCGGCAGCGCCAGCGTGAGGACGTCCTGGCTGCCCCTGCGACAGGCGGGTGCGGCGGCCCGCGAGATGCTCGTGCAGGCGGCGTCCAATCACTGGCAGGTGAACGCGAACACCTGTCGCACCGAAGCGGGCGCCGTCGTCCATGGACCGAGGATCAAACGTCTTCCCTACGGTGAACTCGTGGCCGCGGCGTCGAAGCTGCCCATCCCCGATTTCTCGAAGGTGACCCTCAAGAACCCGAAGGAGTTCCTGATCGTGGGCGCGGACATCCCGCGCGCCGACATTCCGGGCAAGGTTGACGGCAGCGGCGTCTTCGGCCTGGACGTGCGCGTGCCTGGCATGTTGTACGCGGTGGTCGCGCGCTGCCCGGTGTTCGGGGGCAAGGTCAAACGCTTCGACGCGACCAGGGCCAAAGCGGTGAGCGGGGTCAAGCACGTGGTCGAAATCCCCGCTCTTCCCGAGGCTCACACCGCGGGCGGGGTTGCCGTCGTCGCCGATAGCACCTGGGAGGCCATGCGCGGTCGCGACGCTCTGGAGATCGAGTGGGACGAGGGCGAGCACGCCTCGGAGAGCAGCGCCACGCTGCGAAAACAGTTCGAGGAATTGCTGGCGCGAACCGACTGCACGGTGGTGCGCAACGACGGCGACGCCCGGGAAGCACTTCAAGGCGCCGGCCCGCGGATCGAAGCCACCTATGAAGTGCCGTTCCAGAACCATTCGCCGATGGAGCCCATGAACGCGACCGTCCACATCCGCAAGGACGGGGCCGAGGCATGGCTTCCGAGTCAGGGCCCGCAATGGGGCCAGGACGCGATCGCGAAGATTTCGGGCCTGCCCGCCGACAAGGTGGTGGTGCATACCACCCTCCTGGGCGGCGGCTTCGGACGGCGCTATCACGCCGATTTCGTGGCCGAGGCCGCGCAGATCTCGAAGGCCACGGGCGCGCCGGTCAAGGTCGTCTTCACCCGCGAGGACGACACCCAGCACGGCTTCTACCGACCGGCTTGCGCGTCGTGCGTCGGCCGCGTCGAGCGGGCCTTGACAGCCGTGCCGGGTGTGCTCGAAGCCAGCGTCAACCTGGCCACTTCGCGCGCGCATGTGCTGGTCGCCGCAAATGCGGCG